>JAQVMU010000002.1 GCA_028703475.1 Atribacterota bacterium
ATAACTTAGGTGATATGATTGAACGTGGAATAAAACTGCATGGTCATGCAGGTCCTTATCTAAATCTGGGTATAAAAATGGGTCTTTTAGCCCTCAAGAATTTAAAAGCAAAAGGATATTTTGATTTATCTGTTGAAGCTGAACTGGAATACCGCAGACCAATGTCCTGTTTTGTTGATGGACTACAGATATCAACCGGCTGTACTATGGGAAAGGGAAATATCAAAGTAAAGAATCAAACCGGTAATATTAATGCTTTATTTAAAACAGAAGACAAAAACCTTCGCATATTCCTAAAACCAGAAATAGTTAAATCTCTGGATTTTGAAAAAGAAAGCTGTGAGGATTTAAGTCAAAAAGTGTTAGATATTCCCAATGCTGAATTATTTGACTATTTTAGAGAAAAATCCGATTAAGTTAAAAGTGGCCTTTTTCTTCAATAATTTTCTTTAAATTTTCATTAACAGTTCCGTCCGGTAAAACATAATCCGGAGAAACATATCCTTTTTCTTCAAATCGCTGCTTCCGTATACAATTTTTGCCACCATTTAAACAATAATTTTCAATCCATTTCTTATCCAGCAATCCTTTATCATAAGCTCGTTTCATCCCTGAAGTCTGGTCATACCAAATACATACATTCACCATAGTAAAACTCCTTAATATCTCTTTATGACATGAAATAATGAAAATATTTATGCAGCTAACAATATATACTTATATTGAATTGTAAAACAATTAGTACGATACCTAAACCATTTTGGCAGGGTCAACAATTTTGTCAAATTCTTCTTCAGTCAATAAATTTAATTTTAAAGCAGCTTCTTTTAAACTTATCTCTTCCTGGTATGCTTTCAGAGCTATCTTTGCAGCATTATCATAGCCAACTATAGGATTTAAAGCGGTTACCAGCATAAGGTTATTATTTAAAAAATAATTTATTCTTTCTTTATTTGGGCTGAGGCCTTTTAAGCAATTTTCGCTGAATGAAATGATAGAATCAGCTAAGAGCCTGACTGATTGTAAAAAATTGTATACAGTAACCGGTAAAAATACGTTTAGCTCAAAATTTCCTTGACTGGCTGCAATACCAATAGAAACATCATTTCCCATAATCTGTACTGCAACCATTGTCACAGCCTCACATTGTGTTGGATTAACCTTTCCCGGCATTATAGAACTTCCCGGTTCATTAGCCGGAATATTCAATTCTCCTATCCCACAGCGAGGACCACTGGAAAGCCACCGGATATCATTTGCTATTTTCATCATATCTGCGGCTAATCCTTTAACTGCTCCATGTGTGAAGACTAAATCATCCAAACTGGTTAATGAATAGAATTTATTAGATGCAGTTTTAAAATTTCTGGATGTCAGGACTGCAATCTTTTCAGCTACTCTTTCGGCAAATTCAGGAGGGGCATTTAATCCTGTCCCTACCGCCGTACCCCCTAAAGCGATATCTAATAATTTAAGGCAACCTTCCTTAATCATTTCTTCACTGCGTTCAATCATCCGGTACCATCCACTTATCTCCTGTCCCAAGGTCAATGGAACGGCATCCTGAAGATGAGTTCTGCCTGCTTTTACAATATCTTTATTATCCTCAATTTTTTTAATTAAAACTTCTTTTATTAACGACAGGGCAGGAAATAACCTGCCTTCGAGTTCATTAACAGCAGCAATATGCATTGCAGTCGGGAAAGTGTCATTGGAGCTCTGCCCCTTATTAACATGATCATTGGGATGAATTGTTTTCTTGCCTAAAATCTGGTTTGCCCTATTCGCGATTACTTCATTTATATTCATGTTAGTATGTGTGCCACTACCTGTTTGCCATACGACAAGTGGAAAATGACTATCCATCTTTCCATTCAATATCTCTTCACACACTATAACAATCATATCAGCAGCTTTCTTCTCTATCCAACCAAGTTCATAATTAGTTAAGGCAGCGGCCTTTTTTAAAATTGCAAAGGCCTTTATAATTTCGATTGGCATTTTATCTTTACCTATCTTAAAATTCTCCAGACTACGCTGGGTTTGAGCTCCCCACAATCTATCTCCAGGTATTTGTACTTCTCCCATACTATCCTTTTCAACTTTTATCCTCATTATTGGAATCCTCCTATTTAATAATTCACAATAAATTAACTGTCAAATTGATAAAAAAATGAATTATAAAAAACTAAATTCGAAACATTTTTGTCCATATTTCAACCTCAACTATAATTTTCTAATTTCCTTTTAAAATTATATTTTTAATCCAATACTTTTTCTAAAAATTAAATCACTTATTTTTATTATAGTACAATTGAATAAAAAATATGGACGATCTATACAATTTTAAATATTTATCTACCCAAAAACTCCCGGTTTTAATTTGATTAAACTAAATAGCGAAGCAATAAAAGTATTTTTGCAGGATACACTTCTATTTGATACAATATTTACTGTGAGGTGGTTTGCTATATTCTAATAGTGTTATCTTTATTGAAAATTGTCTATTATTGTGTCAATAAAATTACAATAGACTTATTATTTATTCAGTAACTTACATTTGAAGTATCAAAATTCTAAAATCTTTGAGATGGGGGGTGATTATCAAAATATTTGATCAATTATCCTTTTCTTTATTGTATAACTATCCAACTTAAAAAATAATTTATTATTAAAAAACTATAGGAGGTTTTATTCGATGAAAAAAATATTGTGGTCTTTGCTAATAGTTTTATTTTTGGTTTTCTGTGTAACTGCTAACAGTCTTGCCCAAAAAGAAGTCCTACACTTATATACAGCTTTTGATACCGAGGAAGCAAAATTATACATTGAAGCATTTGAAGAAGAAACCGGTATTGATGTCCAATGGGTTAGAATGTCTTCTGGAGAGGTATTAGCCAGAATAGAAGCAGAAGCCAGTAATCCTCAGGCAAGTGTCTGGCACGCCGGTTCTAATACATCTCATATTAATGCTGCTTCCAAAGGATTATTGGAACCCTACAAACCCAATACAGATTTTGAATTACCTGATTTATTCCATGCTGATGATTGGGCTTGGTTAGGATTCTATAGTGGTGCCATAGGATTTGTCACCAATACCGAATTTTTAGAAGAAAACAATATGGAACCCCCGACTTCCTGGGCAAACTTACTTCATCCTAAATTAAAACAGAATGTAGCTATGGCTTACCCTTATACTTCGGGAACTGCCTATACAACCTATGCAACTCTTGTTCAAATGTTAGGCTTAGAAAAAGCACTGGATTGGTGGGAAGATTTTGACCAGCATAGCATTTTCCAATACACCAAATCAGGAACCGCCTGCATAGGTATGGTAGGACTTGGCGAAGTTGCTGTTGGAATATCCTTCTCCCATGATATCCTGGCTAAGGGTGTAAAAGCAGGTTATCCTGTAGTCATGACCTTCCCGGAAGAAGGGACTGGATATGAGATTGGAGGATTATCCTTAATTAAAGGAGCTCCTGAGGCGGAATTAGGAAAGAAATTTATAGATTGGTGTTATACGGTCGATGCTCAAAACCTATTCCAGGAATACAACAGACTTCCAGTTAATCCGGAGGCTACAGTCGCAGAAGGCTCTGTTACCTTAGAAGATGTAAAGTTAATCGATTATGACCATATTCTTGCAGGAGAGAGTAAAGATGATTGGGTCGAGGCCTGGAGAGATCGTATAGGCAAATAAAGAAATGAATTAAAATAATTTTAATCCCTGCTGCTATTAATCTAATTCAAAAATTTAGAAACAGTAGCAGGGATTTTATAAATCAAGGCAATTAATGATGAATAGCTATAGAAACAGGCAGTTTCATGAAATAGCAGGACAATTAAGGCTTATCTGGAAAGAGCCAATACTTTTTGTTTTTATCATACTTATTTTTTATTTTTTATTTACTTTTGTTGCATATCCCTTATTCCAGGTTATTAAATATAGTATTTTTATTGACGGACAATGGGATTTTTCCAACTACCTGGCAATCTTTTCTAAAAGATATTATTTTCAGCCATTTATAAATAGTATAATTCTGGGTATTTGTACCGCAACTATCGGAACAATTGCCGGTTTTATTTTTGCTTATGCCTTGACCAGAACCCCTTTGCCATTTAAATCATTTTTTCGTTTAACCGCCACTTTTCCCATTATCTCGCCACCATTTGTAGTTGCACTGGCAGCAATTCTTCTTTTTGGAAGAGCAGGTGCATTAACGCCCTGGTTAAAAAATATAATTGGCAATTATTCTGTCTATGGATTGGGTGGTTTGATTTTAGTAGAGACAATTGCCTATAGTCCTACCGCTTTCATGGTTTTATATGGAATCCTGGAGGCAATAGACCCCTCATTGGAAGAAGCTTCTATGGATCTGGGGGCTGCAAGAATTAAAATATTTTCTTCTGTCACTTTGCCTCTTGCTACTCCGGGAATCGCCAGTGCCTGGCTTTTAGTATTCATTCAATCTATGGCAGATTTTGGTAATCCCATGGTTATTTCGGGTAATTATAGAGTGCTTTCGGTTCAAGCTTTTTTACAGATTACCGGAATGTATGATCTTCCCCGTGGCTCTACTTTAGCTATACTTTTACTTGTGCCAACCTTGATCGCTTTTTTTGTTCAAAAATACTGGGTTTCCCGTAAATCCTATGTGACTGTAACCGGAAAACCTACCGGTGCTACTATAAAAAACCTGGAATGGTATATCAAACTGCCGGTATATGGAGCCTGCTTACTTTATGCCGGAATTGTAATTTTATTCTATGGTACTATTGTATATGGCTCATTCCAAACCTTATGGGGTGTTAATCCTACGCTGACTCTACAAAATTATGTAGAAATGTTTGAGGTTGGAAAAGATTATCTGATTGACTCTATTACTTTATCTACTATTGCCACCCCTATTACCGGAATAGTTGGAATTTTTATATCTTTCTTGATTATAAGAAAAAAATTTATTGGGCGAGGACTCATGGAATTTATTTCCATGTTAACCTTTGCAGTGCCCGGAACAGTTGTTGGTATTGGATATATACTGGCATTCAATCAGGAATCAGTTGTGATGCCTGTTGTTTTAACCGGCACAGCATGGATAATTATTTTACTTCTCGTTTTCCGTAATATGCCAGTCGGTATACGTTCAGGAATTGCTGCGCTGCAACAGATTGACCCGGCAATTGAAGAAGCATCAACTGACTTAGGAGCTGATAGTAATACCACTTTCCGAAAAATTACTCTGCCGATGATTGCTCCGGCATTCTTTTCGGGTTTAGCCTACAGTTTTGTTAAAGCAATGACAGCAATCAGTGCAATTATTTTTGTAGTATCAGGTCAATGGAATCTTATCACAGTTGCAATTCTCGGTTTTGTTGATAACACTCAATACGCACATGCTGCCGCCATGAGTATGTTATTAATTGTAATTGTCCTGATAGCGCTTGGACTGATACAATTTATTGTAGGTAAAATAGGGAAAGGTGTTAGAACAACTGAAATTTTGGGTTAATTCTATTGTTTAATTAAGCAGAAAGGTTCTAAAATGAAAAATAACTATTTGGAATTGAAAGATTTGATTAAAATATTTGGAAGTGGAAGAGATAGTGTAACAGCAGTTAATAATGTAAGCTTAAAAGTTAATGAAGGTGAACTTGTAACCCTTCTGGGGCCTTCAGGGTGTGGTAAAACTACTATATTACGGATGATTTCCGGCTTTGAATTGCCCACCTCCGGTAAAATATTTATTGATCAGGAAGATGTGACAACAACTCCTCCTAATAAGCGACCAACGGCTATGGTATTTCAAAATTATGCACTTTTCCCTCATATGACAGTTGCCCAAAACATTATTTATGGACCTAAAATTCATGGCGAAAATTCTCAATCAGCCAAGAAAAAGGCTGATGATATAATGAAATTGGTTGGCCTGGAAAAATTTGGAAATCGTTCACCATCCCAACTCTCCGGAGGACAGCAGCAAAGAGTCAGCCTGGCTCGTTCTTTGATTATGGAGCCAAAAGTTTTATTGCTTGATGAACCTCTTTCAAATCTGGATGCAAAACTCAGGGTATCAATGCGTCTTGAAATAAGAAAATTACAACAACGGGTCGGAATTACCTCCATATATGTAACCCATGATCAGGAAGAAGCTATGTCTCTTTCCGATCGAGTTGTAATCTTGAAAGATGGGGTAATACAGCAAATTGGAACCCCCTTAGAAGTTTATGCCAGACCGGATAATTGTTTTGTGGCTGATTTTATCGGGAAAGCAAATTTTCTAAATACAGTTGTTGAGGATGTCACTCCAGACGGTGATGTTACTATTAATCTATTAGAGCAAAAACTAATTATCCCAAAAGCAAAAAAATCCTTTAAAAAAAATGATAAAGCATTTCTGGTCCTACGCCCTGAATCTATAATCCTTGAAAAGAAAAAACCTGATACTATAACCGGCATCATTCGGGAAATTGTCTTTTTAGGTAATCAGATGACCTATATTATCGAAATTGCAAAACAACTGGTTACTGTTGAAATGTCAAATCCACAGGAATGTGAATCATTTGAAAATGGTGAAGAAGTATCTATTAAATTACCGGTTAGAAGTCTTCATTTATTACCATGGGAGGAAGAAAAATGAAACCGGTTATCTGCATTGAAATGATTTATCCGGGGATAAAGCCAGAAGAAAAAATCGAGAAAATTAAGCAAGCCGGTTTTTCCTGGATTGAATTCTGGGATTGGACAGACAAAAACATTGATCTTCTTTATTCCTCATGCCATCAATTTAATGTAAAAGTGGCTAATTTCAGTGCCCAGAGACACGGGTGCTTAATTGCCAGCAACACTCATCATGAAATATTTTTTGATTTGAAACATGCAATAAAAACAGCAAAAATACTGAATTGCCCTTATCTGATGTTATTAACAGATGAATTGGGAGAAGAAGGAATAGTAAAATACAACTATGCTGAGATAAGTGCAAAAGAGAAATATGATAATATTATTTCCGGCCTGGAAAAGGCAATCAGCCTAACTCCCGGTTCTATAACTCTGGTATTAGAAATTCTTAATACAAAAATTGACCATCCTGGTTATTGTCTGGATAATATGGATACTGCGGTAAAAATAATCAGGGAGATTAACTATCCTCAGCTTAAAATTTTAGCCGATTTATATCATCTTGGAGTCATGGGTCATGATATCAAACAAATTATTAAACAATACCTCCCGGAAATAGGTTATATTCATATTGCCGATATTCCGGGAAGACACGAACCCGGAACAGGTCAAATAGACTGGAAAGAAATTCTGGAATTACTGAAAGCAGAAAGATACAATGGTTTTGTTGGGTTTGAATATTCCCCTGCTCATGATTCTGATGAATCACTACTCCAAATAAAAAATCTCTGGGAATCAGTTTTTACTGAATAATCTTGATTAAATTTTTTATATTTAATATTTTTCCTGAATCAGTGTTTCCACCTCATCAATAGATCGACGAAAAGGCCCTTCTGCTTCCATCTTCAAACTTGTTACTGCTGCTGCCCAGATAGTGGATTCCTGTGGGGAAGAATTAATTCTTTTTGCCATATAGGAAGCTATACAGGTATCACCCCTACCACTCCGTCCGATTAGTTCTCTGGGATAAAATAGAGCCTGGTGAAACTTTTCCTCAGCAAACACCAGCACACCTTCTTTGTGTGTAATGATTACTTCTTTTGGCCCCAAATCCCTAATTAAAGTAGCTGCTTTTTTAATATCTTTCTCTCCTGTTAAAATTTCAGCTTCCACTGCATCAGTCTTTAATACATCAATACAGGATAAAATTTCTTCCTTCTCCGGCCATGTTTTTGCTATTAATTTACCATTATCATTTACACGGAGAAAACTTTGAATATCAGCAGCCAAAATAGAGTCTTTCTGTGCAAGCATCTTAACCACTGTCAGTGGAATTTCTTCACGCATGGAAGCTCCAACAACAATAACTTCAGCATTTATTACATTAACCTCCCTCAAAGTAAAGGGTCCTGCCCAGCTACTTACATATATAACTCTCTCATCCGGGTTATCTGAAGGATATACTAATTTTAAACAGGTAGATTCTGGAATCCAGGTTACATATGTTTTAACTCCCAACTCTTCTAAATCCCTTGCCACTTCTGAATCTTCTGATGACATCATTGTTACTGCCTGTACTTTAAGATTCATTCTGGCGGCAACATTTGCGCCATAATTGAAAGCACCTCCATTAACAACCCTGGTCCCACTGACAGATACAATAGTATCTTTTGTATAATGGCCTATAAAGGCTATTTGGTATGAGTTTTTCAACTAACTAACCTCCTGAATTGTTATGAAAAAAATTATAAATAAGAATTACATTATACTAATTCTTATTAGGTATTTAAAAATTCAATTGCCTTTTCAATTCTATTTTTTAGGTCCTCTTTATTTAATGCCTGTAAATCCCTATTAAATGGTTCAAATGAAACTATACCATCATAACCATTCTTAATAAAATACTCAATTAGTTGTTTGCTTTTTAATTTATCATTTAAAAAATCAATATTGCGGTGTTCATCGTTATATTCTTCTGTACATATTTCTGCAGTTACAGCAGATATATGTATTATTCCGGTTATTTGAATATCATACTCCCTAATTATTGTCTTAAAACTGTCAGGACCGATGGCATGATGGAAAGTGTCAAATACAACTTTATATCCTTCATATCCCACCTCTCTAATTGCTTTCATGGCTGTAATAACAGAAGATAAAGAACTGGATTTAAATCCTAGCGGTTCGATATATCCCTTAATATTATATTTCTTAAGGATAGGGGCCAATTCTATTAACATATCAACAGTATCCCTGAATTGCTCTTTTGGACTACGAAAATCATTAATGGAATTAATCGGACAAAAAACAATTGCCGGGCAGTTTATTTCTTTTGCTAAATTTGACAGGTAGATTAATTCCTTTTTTATTTTTTCCAAATCAATAGGATTGTTAAACCTTTGTAATGCATTAATGGTGCATATTTTTATACTATATCGATCAGCAAGTATCTTTGTTTCTTTTGCAGTAAGAGTATCGGTTATGCTTTTACCTGGTAAATCATTTCTTAGTTCAAGACAATTTAACCCTAACTCATTTGCAAGTTGAAAATAATCTATAATATGAAGAGACGGGCATAAAATTCTATTTATCCCAAAATTAGAACGATTAATCATAATTTCTTCTTTCTTATTTAAAAATCCTTTTTATGACGAAATTAACCTTTTGTTTTCCTATCATAAATAAAATATATATATAATTCTGTATAACTAAATTGTTAACACTACTCGAAAATAGTACAACTAAATTATAATCCTATGGTCAAAAGATCTAAATACTTGTAGTTGATACACTACTCCTTAATTCTGTAAATTACATATTATAGAAAAGTTTGAGAGGTAAAATATTATATGTTCGAAATAGTAGTTATAAACACTATTAATTTACCCGGAACTGTTATCTATACATTCCTGATTATTGCATAAGCTAAACTCTATCTGAAGATGAGGGTGGTGAATATGAAATTCGTGTTCCAATATTTCTTCAACCTGTTTCCTTATATTATCCGCTTCACTTAGCCTCAGGTCTTTATTTAAGGTAATGTGGCCTTCAAAAAGAATTCGATTTTCATCAATTTGCCAGACATGAACATGATGGAGATTGTGTATTTGAGGAATAATTTCTATCTTCTTTTTTATTTCATCTATATTAATTTTTGCAGGAACTCTCTCCATGAGTATTAGCACACTTTGTTTTAAAATGCTATATCCTTGAAACAAAATAAAGGTAGCAATTACAACTGATAAAAGAGAATCAATAAGGTAAAAGTCATAGAAATAGATAATTATTCCACCGATAATTACTGCTACCGAGGAAAGTGTATCCCCCATTAGGTGTAAATACGCAGAACGGATATTCAAGCTATTATGTGTCTCTGAATGGAGCAAATATACACTCACCAAATCAGCAATAAATCCAAAAGTCCCAATCCCTATCATTAAGTGAGTGGTAATTTCCATAGGATTTATAAAGCGTAAATAGGCCTCTCTAAAAAGAAAAAAAGAAATTATAACAATTACAGATGAATTTAACAGGGCAGCTAATATTTCTGCCCGCTTATAACCAAAAGTCATTTTTAAATCAGGAGAACGCTGGCCTATCTTTCTAGCAATATAGCTTATCAAGATTGCCATTCCATCACTAAAGTTATGCAATGCATCTGCCAGCAGTGAAAGACTGCCTGATAAAAGTCCACCAATAATCTCCAATAGACTTATAGCAAAATTAAGTATTATAGTGATAATGATTCTTTTATTGCTTTTATTGTTTTGGTGAATATGGTTATGCATTTTTCTTTCTTTTTTTTCTTACTATAACAAGATAAAATTTTTATATATTTTTACTACAATATAATTCCATATCAGGCAAGGGAAGAAACAATGAGCCAACCGTATTACTAATTAGGAAAAAGTGTTATCAATAAAATATTTTTAACTATTTTAAATATAGAAAGTTGTCTACTTAAATTATCTGCTACATAAAATTGACAAACCAATGGCATTTAATTTAGCTTCACTTCTATCTGATCTGGAAGAAATCATTACTGGTACTTGGGCACCAATTACCAGGTTTCCTTCCGGAAAATTGGTATAATACATAATACTTTTGCCAAGAATATTTCCACAGGCAATATTAGGAACAATTAGGATATCAGCCTGTCCGGCGACAGGTGATTCAATACCTTTTTTCTTTACAGCAAATTCTGAAATAGCAACATCAAGTGCTAAAGGTCCATCAATAATACATCCTGGTATCTGCCCTCTTTGATTCATCTTACACAAAATACTTGCCTGTACGGTATCTTCCATATCAGGGTTTACCACTTCTACCGCTGCCAACAAGGCTACTTTTGGATTCATAATTCCTAATTTATTGGCTACTGTTACTGCATTTCTAATTACTGAAATCATTGTCTTTAAATCCGGTTTAATATTCACTCCTCCATCACTTAACAGTACCATACGGGATTTTCCTTCTCTCTGTTCTTCAAAAACAAAAACATTACTGATATGATTTTCAGTTCTTAATCCGGTTTCCTTGTTAAGCACTGCTTTTAGAAGATTGGCAGTTTTTATTTTTCCTTTTAAGAGAATACCACCTTTCTTGACTTCTTCCACAGCCACAGGGGCTTTTTCTTCTTCATTTTTAATTGAAACTATGTCCCTGATAAAAGAATGCTCTTTATAACCAAGTTCGTTTAAAGAGCTTTCAATTTCTTCTTCTTTTCCCACAAGAACAGCCTCACCAATGCCCATCTCATAACTTGCCTTTACGGCCTTCAGTGCTTCTATATCTTCACCTCCGGCAATAATAACCCTTTGTCTTTGTTCTTTGCTTAACTTTTGGAAGAGTTGTTGAAAACTTGTTATCATATTAAATCCTCCTGAGGTTTATAATTATCCATGCTATTTAGCTGCTTAATATTATACATGCTATTTAAAAATCTTTAATACCTTTTTTAATCCTTTCTATTCCTTTTTTAATCATATCAACTGAGGTGGCAAATGAAAAACGCAAATAACCTTCACCGTATTGCCCAAAGGCATTGCCTGGTACAGCAACTACGCCACATTTATCAAGTAAATAAATAGATAAATCATCTGAACTTGTACCAGTTCTGGTGATATTGGGAAAGGCATAAAAGGCTCCTTCTGGTGTTAGACATTCAAATCCATCAATTTCATTAAGTCCCTTTAAGATAACATCTCTGCGTTCTTGATATGCAGCACGCATTCTTTCAATGCTTGTTTTAGTTTCTTGCGGGTTTTGCAAGCCATGCAATACAGCCCGCTGTGTAACAGAATTAGGACAAACAGCAGTATTCTGTTGGATTTTAATCATCTCTTTGATTAAAAATTCTGGACAGGTAAGATAAGCTATGCGCCAACCAGTCATAGCATAGCTTTTTGAAAATCCAAAAATAGAAATAGTACGTTCTTTCATTTCTGGAAATGATGCTATGCTTAGATGTTCTCTACCATCAAATAAGATATCTTCGTACAGCTCATCACTAATAACAAATAAATCATTTTCTTTTGCTATAAATGCTATTTCTTCTAAAACTTCTTTCTTTATTATCATTCCGGTGGGATTACTGGGAGAATTTAATAAAATTGCCTTTGTCTTTGTTGTTATCAATTTTCTTAATTCATCAGGATCAATTTGAAAGTTGTTTTTCTCTCTAATTGGTAGAAAAACAGGGTTCCCACCAGCTAAAATTACCTGTGAACCATAGATAAGAAAACCAGGATCTGGAACAATCAATTCATCCCCGGGATTCATTAAAGTATAAAAAGCTGTAAATAGAGCTTGGGTTCCTCCGGAGGTTACCAGTACTTCCTCAGGTTTGCTAGTTATATGATTAAAATTAACTAATTTTTTTGCTAAGGCTTCTCTTAAATCGGCAAATCCGGCATTAGGGGTATAATGAGTATACCCTTCTTCAATTGCTCTTTTAGCTGCATCCCGAACATGATCAGGTGTGATAAAATCAGGTTCTCCAATACCAAAACTGATAATATCCTTTCTATTCTGCGCCAAATCAAACAATTTTCGGATACTCGAGGGTTTTATTCTTTTAAGGTTCTGATTCCATTTCATAATTATCCTCCTCCAAAGTTCATTTATAAAACCATTTTACTCAGAAAATAACTCTTTATATCCCAATTCTAATGCCTTAAGATTAATATCAATCATCCTGACAGGTAAATTCTTTTTAACAGATTCTATAACAATCTTTCTGCTAATAGGGAATCCGGGAATTGCAAGTGCTGCTCCCAGGATCACAATATTTGCAGTAATTAAATGACCAGCTTCTTTTGCTAATTTTTCAGCATCAATTAAATAAAAATTGTTTATCTCTTTTTTCAGCTTATCAAGCATCCGTTTTTTTTCAGGATATGTGGATATACCAAGAGAGACTGTAAAAGGCACTATTGTAGAGCTATTAGCTATAACCTGGGTTTGTTCACCAATTTTATCCAGGGTTCTTAATATTTCTGAAGGTTCAAAAGCCAGGACTAAATTTGCAGCATTCCTTTCAATAAGAGGACTCTCTGCCTGTCCTATTTTCATTTCAGTGACAACTGTTCCCCCACGCTGCGCCATACCATGAACTTCACTCATTACCACATTTAATCCCTGGGACATGGCTGCTTCTCCAATAATGGTAGCAGTTTTTATGGTACCCTGCCCACCAATGCCAATCAAATAAATCTTATAACATTTTTTTGAAATCATTTTTTCACCTCTATTGCTTTCTGGGGACATACCTGTACACATACTCCGCATCCTGTGCATAATAATTCATTAATATGGATGGACCCATCATCTTTTTTATAAATAGCAGGGCAGTTAAATTGTTTTAAACAAATCTGACACCGGGTACACTTTTCCTGATTAATCTGAAAATTCGGTCTCTTTTCTTTGCTTTTTAGCATAATACATGGGGAACGGGAAATTACTACTGATACACCCTTATATTGCAATGCTTCTTTAAAAATCTCAGTCGCCTTTTTAATATTCCCCGGATTTATAACAGCTACATACCCGGCACCAGTTGCTTTGGCCAATTCTTCTATGGAAATTACAGGGGTTTCTTCCCCCCATCCATCCAAAGGAATACTTGGATTTGGTTGGCCTCCTGTCATTGCTGTAATACGATTATCCAAAACAACTACCATGATATTTGCTCTATTGTGAACCGCATTAATAAGAGGCGGTATTCCGGCATGAAAGAAGGTTGAATCTCCAATAAGTGAAATAACTTTCTGTTTGGTTGCTTTGGCCATTCCACTGCCAATGCCAATACTGGATCCCATGCAAATACAATAATCTGCCATATTATAGGGTGGTTGCATTGCAAGTGTATAACATCCTATATCATTGGAATAAATAACATCTTCATCTCTTATTTTTAGACTGTTAACCGCCTTTTTAATAGCGTAAATACTGGAGCGATGCGGACATCCCGGACATAGCACCGGGGGCCGGAATGGCGGTTCGATATCAATATTTTTATCTGTTTGTTCGGGTAAATTAAAATTTACCACCTTTGCTATTGATTCAGCAATAATATCCGGATTATATTCATATATTCTTGGAAATGTATCGTCTAACTTTCCATGTACCTTTATTTTTTTATATTCCTTCCCTATTAATGCCAGTACTTCTTTTTCTATAAAAGGTTCAACTTCCTCAACAATTATTACCCTCTCCAACCCGTCCAGAAATTTTCTTACCAATCCTCTGGGGAAAGGATAGCTTAAGCCCAGCTTAAGAATGTTAACCTGTAAATTATTTTCATTAACAACATCAATCACATAATTATATGGCGCTCCACTGGTAATAACTCCTGTTTTACTGTTACATTCCTTAACAATTTGATTAACCGTTGAGTTATTAGCAACTTCTTCTATCTGCTGAAGTTTTTCAACCAGGGATTTTCGCAGTTTTCTTGCAAATGCCGGTGCTATATTAAATCTGTTTTCTTCTTTCTCAAAAAATCCTTCCTTGTTCTTTTTCTTTATATCACCTAACTTTACTATAGCACGCATATGAGAGACTCTGGTTGTGGTGCGCATTAAGACAGGTATTTGAAATTGTTCAGATATTTCTATTCCATAATGCATAAGGTCTTTTACTTCCTGGGGGTTAGCAGGTTCTAATACCGGAACCCCTGCCATCTGGGCAAAAAGTCTGTTATCCTGCTCATTCTGGGATGAATGCATGGAGGGATCATCAGCCGAAAGTATAATCATGCCACCACGAACACCTGTATAGGCTGTACTCATAAAAGCATCGGCAGCTACATTTAATCCAACATGTTTCATAAAAACAAATGACCTTAAACCCGATGCAGCTGCAGCAGCTGAAACTTCCAATGCCACTTTTTCGTTTACGGAAAACTCAAAATATACTCCTGCTTTTTTGGCTATTTTTGCCAGAACATTACCGATTTCAGAAGAGGGGGTACCTGGATAGGTTGAAGTAAAAGTGATACCTGCTTCCAATGCACCTCTGACTGCAGCTTCATTACCAAGCAAAAATAATTTTTCATCTTTCTTTTTTTCTAAAATATCTTCGATTTTCAATTTATCACTCCCATTCGTTTAAACTTATTCTTATTTCACTACTGTATTCTTATGAATTATAGAATCATTAAATATCAATCTATAAAAACTTTTGGTATTTTAATATTTTCAACAGTATTTTTCAGTGATTTAATCATTTTCCCTAAAATAACCGGGTTCATGCGGGCAGTTGGGAGGCTAAAACTAAGGGATGCAGCTATACTTCCCTCTTCATCAAAAATCGGGGCTGCAATACAGCACACTCCCGGACGGTATTCTTCACTTACAAAACTATAACCCTGTTTACGGATTTTTTGAAATATTTTTACAAGTTGTTCAGTATCTGTTATTGTCTTAGGAGTATAGGTTTTAAAATTCCCCTTATTTAAAAAGCTATTTAAAACCTCTTCATTCTGGTAAGCTAATAATATCCTGCCCAGAGCAGTACAATGAACAGGCTGGTATGTACCAACCTTAAAATCAAGTTTCAAGGCATGAGGGGATTCAATATTATGCAGATATACTACTTTGTCCTGTTCTAAAACTGCCAGGTTGACCATTTCTTTGTATTCTTTTGCCAGTTGTTTCATATGTGGGATAATTTCTGTTATATGCAGTTTTTCATTCAATACTATTCCTATTTTAGAAAATTTATAGGTAAGATAATATTTTCGATTGATGCGATTGTGCCCGACATAACCAAGAGATCTTAATGTTCCCAATAACCTGTAAACCGTACCCTTTGGCAATTGGGCTTCTCTCACTATTTCTGCAATAGAATATTCCATTTTGCCTTTAGCCAACATTTCAATAATTGAAAAGGCAAAAATGACAGAACGTACCGGATATTTAAAGGAGACAATAATATTCTGTTGTTTCATTATTTAAACCTTTTGTTTCATATAACAAACTATATTATTATAACATAGTTTAAACAATTTTTCCTAGTGTAATAATTTAGGACATTCTGCTATTTTTCAAAAGGTTATAAATTTCATATATTCCAACACTTTTATAGTCGTGGTACAGGTTAAACTCAAGCTTCCTTGTTCTATTTTTTTCTGCTTGGGATTGAACGTATTTCCGAATCAGTTTTTCATTGATTTCTACAGTTGAGAATAAATACCCTTTTTTCTAAATGCCTTTTTATTCCTGTATAACTTTTTCAAAAGGTGAATTTTCTGCTGAGGGATTTGTTGATATTATTCTTAATGGTTTCTGTTAATTTGCTCACCGTATATTTCAGAGGAATTACAATATACAGATGAGCATGATCTGACTTTATTCTGATTTTCTGGTATTCTCAATCAGGATAATATTTTATTATTTCTTATAACTTTATCTCCAAATAAATATTTACCCCTATGACCAAGATATTTCTCAGGTAACAAGTTATCCAGATGATATGATGATAGGTTTTACATACATTATGGATTGACTTCTATAATTTCATACTTTTTATTATATCAAAGAACGACCGGAAGATTACAAAAAAGAGTTCTACTCCCCACCTTTACAGGTGGGGAGTTCTTGCTTGATTTAAAACATTAAATCCTTGCCACACCTGTATCCATAGCTGCCTGAGCAACTGCTTCGGCTTCTTTCTTCATTACTTCCGGATGGAAAACATTAGGGATAATGTTTTCCTCATTAAGTTGGTCTTCTGGTATTACTGATGCAATAGCATTGGCTGCTGCTAATTTCATCTCTTCATTAATTTCACTGGCTCTTACTTTTAAAGCACCTTTAAAGATTGCTGGGAAACCTAAACAATTATTTACCTGGTTCGGGAAATCTGAACGACCTGTAGCAATAATACGGGCACCACCTGCTTTTGCTTCATCCGGTAATATTTCCGGAGTTGGGTTAGCCATTGCAAAAATAATTGGGTCATCGGCCATTGTTTTAACCATATCCCGGTTAACAACATTAGGTGCTGATAAACCTAAAAATACATCTGCATCAACTAATGCGTCTGCTAAGCTTCCTTTAACTTTGCCTTTATTAGTAATTTTAGCCATTTCTTCTTTGGCAGAATTCATATTATTTTCTCTGCCTTCATAAATAGCTCCTTTTGAATCACATAAAATAACATTCTGTGCGCCAGCTGACATAATAAATTTGGCTACTGCTATAGAAGCAGATCCGGCTCCATTGACAACTATCTTAGCATTCTCAAGTTTTTTATTAACCAGTTTAAGTGCATTTAATAATCCTGACAAAACAACAACTGCAGTACCATGCTGGTCATCGTGGAAAACAGGGATATCTAATGTTTCTTTTAGTCTTCTTTCGATTTCAAAGCAACGTGGTGCACTAATATCTTCCAGGTTAATACCGCCAAAAACTGGTGCTATCAAGGTTACAGCTTCAATTATTTTTTCAGGATCTTTTGTAGAAAGGCAAATAGGAAATGCGTCCACACCTGCAAAATATTTAAAGAGAACTGCCTTTCCTTCCATTACCGGTATAGCTGCTTCAGGTCCAATATCACCAAGGCCTAATACTGCTGTTCCATCAGAAACAACTGCAACCATATTGCCTTTTGAGGTATATTCATATACTTTAGAAACATCCTCATTGATCTTACGGCAAGGTTCAGCAACACCAGGTGTATATACTACAGCTAAATCGTGCATATCTTTAATTTTTGTCTTACTGATAACTTCAATTTTGCCCTTATTCTCACTATGTAATTTTAGGGCTTCTTGATTGATGTCCATAATAATTATCTCCTTTTATTACTTTTTATTAAGTATATTTATTATTAATTATATTTTTTATATTTGTTTAAATTAATTATTCAGTACTATATTTAGGTGGTTCACTCTCATACAAATTATTCCCATAAGAATCGATACAAACAATTGCAGGAAAATCTTCGACCAAATAGCGATGTATGGCTTCTGCACCTAAATCAGGATAAGCGATAACTTCAGATTTTTTTATACTCTGGGCAATTAAGGCAGCTGCTCCGCCAATTGCGGCAAAATATACAGCCTTGTTTTTTTTCATACTTTCAACAACTTCTTTTGAACGAAGTCCTTTTCCTATCATGCCTTTTAATCCATTTTCCAAAAGGGCTGGAGTATAAGGATCCATTCGATAACTGGTAGTTGGCCCGGCAGGTCCGCAAGCATATCCTGGTTTCGCTGGAGCAGGACCAACATAATAAATGATTTGTCCTACTATTGGAACAGGTAACTCTTTTCCTTCTTTTATTAATTCAAAAAGTCTTTTGTGTGCAGCATCTCTTCCAGTATACACATAACCTGAAATTTTTACTGAATCGCCGGCTTTTAGTTGTTGTACTATAGAATCATCCAGGGGTGTTTTTATTTTAATTACTTCAGACATTAATTATTATCTCCTTCCATCAATAATATCATATCTCGCCATAAGCATGACGTGTTGCATGACAGCAAACATTTACAGCAACTGGCATCCCTGCTATATGGGTAGGCAAATAATCGATGTTTACAGCTAATGAAGTTGTACTTCCACCTAATCCTCCTGGTCCAATGCCAAGTTTATTAATTCTCTCTAATGCTTCTTCTTCCATTTGAGCATATTTAGGATTTGGATTATGCTGACCAATCGTACGGGCAATAGCTTTTTTAGCTATAACCATGGCCTTATCAGCGGTTCCTCCAACACCTACACCCAATACTGTTGGTGGACATGGATTAGGTCCTGCTTTTCTTACTGTATCAACGATAAAATCAACAACGCCTTTAGCACCGTGAGCTGCTGTTAGCATGGCTAAAGAACTCATATTTTCACTGCCGAAACCTTTAGGCATAACAAGTATTTTGATTTTATCTCCGGGAATTATTTCATTGTAAATAAAAGCCGGGGTATTATTCTTGGTATTCTTTCTGTCAAATACAGGATCGTCTACAACGGATTTCCTTAGATAGCCATCCTCATAAGCTTCTTCTACACCTTTATTTATTGCTTCCTTATAATCTCCATCTACAATACATACTTCCTGCCCAATCTCTACAAATAAGACTGCTAATCCTGTATCCTGACATATGGCTAATTCTTTTGAAGAAGCCAGTCGATTATTATCAATAATCATTTTTAAGGCATCTTTTCCTACTTTAGATTTTTCATTTTGCCAGGCTTTTTCAAGTGCATCCAATACATCTGTGCCAATATTAAAATTTGCCTGCAAGAATAATTCTTTAACCTTGCTAGAAATTTTACTAGCCTCTATCTTTCTCATCCTTTATATTATTCTCCTTTCATTTGCATTGATGAAATATTTAAAATTACATTATTTAAATGCTTATGCATTTCCTGTTTACAACAATCAGAATCCTTTAAAGATAAAGTTTTAAAAATATTCACGTGCTCTTCCAAACTACGCTTTAATCTCTCTGGTACTCCCATTGCTTTAATCCAATGATCCGATTGTGCATAAAGATTATCACAAATCTCACACAACTTTTTGTTTCCTGAAAGTTTTGTGATATATTTGTGGTATTTTAAATTTAGATTACTAAACTCAAGTGCATTTTTTGCCTTTACCGCTTCTTCCATTTGTTCTACCATTATTTGAAGATTGCTTAGATCTTTTTCGGTAACTTCTTTAGCAGCGAGATAACTTGCGTAGGTTTCTAATTGGAGTCTTATACGAAGAATATCTAAAAGATCCTGGGGTAAAACCTGGTTAACGACTATACCATTGTTTGGAACTAATTCTACAAAACCCTCTGCCGCTAACAGACGAAGAGCCTCCCGTACAGGAGTTCTGCTAATCTGCATTTGTTCAGCAATTTTTTCTTCAAATAATCTGGTATTCGATACCAATTTACCCCTGATTATATCTCTTTTAATAATTCGATATACTTTTTGGCTTAGCAATTCACGATTTCTAATTTTTGTAAAATTGGCCATAATACATTTATCTACTTTATATCTATTTTAATTTATTTATATTTATAAAATTAATCCACGATTGTATTAGTTCAGTGTATAATGTATACAATTAACATAATAGCATATAAATAAAAAAAAGCAACTATTTAATTTTCAATTTACATATACTTATTATAAAGTAAATTCAAAGATGTGAAGGCTATCTGTAATAGCTTAGAGTCCTTTTGTATGTATAGTTTTTAAGCTATTTATTTATTGATTGTCACTTAAAAACTAATCAAACAAAACAATATTTGTTAGTACAATTTATATTAATAAAACAAATATTTTTTTTCTAAAATTTTAATTTTTGGGCTAATATTACACTTATGAGAAGTATAATTCCACCAAATATTTGAACTGCATTTATAATCTCATTTAAAAATAAAACACCGAGAATACCATTCATTATTGGTGCTAACATAGTAACCATATAATAATAGGTTACACTGGTTATTTTTAAGCCTTTATTCATAAATACCACAACCATTGCTTCAAAAAAACCGGCAAATAAAACCACATATATTGCCTGAACAGATAAAATGTTAACTTTGAATAAAACACTTGCTATAATGGAATAAAATGCTCCACTTGACATAACACCCCACCCTATAATTTCTGAAGGTATGTCTTTATTCACTAATTTTTGAGTTATTGAAAATGAAGCAAAAAATAATCCACCAGCTAAAATCAACAAATCTCCAAATTGGGGAATAATCATTTTTCCAGAGGTGCTTACCAAATAAACTCCTACAAAAAAAGTGAGAATTAGCAGGCACATACTCCTATGTAGTCTTTCTTTCAAAAAGATAAAAGATAAAATTGCCGAAAATATAAGACTGCTTCTAATAAGAAAACCATAGTTTATTGAAGTGGTGTATTTAAGTCCTATAGTGCTGGTAAAATATGCAGAAAATAAGAAAAAACCTGCTAATAATATTTTTTTCCATTCAGAGTTACTAATCTGCTTTACTTTGTATATTTCCTTTTTTTGAAATAATATAATATTAAAACTTAAAATTATTGCAGCAACAACCATAAACTGAAAAAATAATTTTAATGGTGGGACTTCGGCTAATAAAGCAATTTTTTTGGTAAAAATTGCCATCGATACTGACAAAGTAGCTAAAAAACAATATATAAATCTTTTTGAAAACATTTAATCAATTCTCCTAATTATCTAAGTGTTAATAGAATATTGTACTTTAACTTTCTTCCAAATCGGAATGAGCGGGTATGCCAAACATTGCAGTTGCATTAAAAACTGCATTCTGTATAGCCAGTGAGATAACATGAGCAGCAAGGATATTGAGTTGATTGAGATTGGATTTTAATTCTCCTGTAGCCAGGGAAAATATAACATCTCCATCATAAAGAGTATGGGAAGGAATTATACACCTGGCAAAACCATCATGGGCAGACATGGATAATCTTTTTGCTTCTGCCTTCGATAATTGGGCATTGGTTGCGATTACTCCCAAAGTTGTGTTTCGCATGAAAGGACTGTTTTCTTTAAAAAGCCGGGTATCTAATAGTTGATTTGGGTGAGCAAACTGCTTTTTTCCCACATCAAGAGCCCCTGCTATTACTTTTCCGTTTGCCGGATTAACAATATCACCAAAAGCATTAACTATTACCAGCGCACCTACAATCAAATCACCTGTTTTAATACTGGCTGTACCCAATCCACCCTTCATACAGCGATTAATTCCATAATACTTGCCAACAGTTGCCCCGGTACCTGCTCCGATGCATCCATTCCCTGTTTTTGAATTATCAGTATTTGCTATATTTAAACAAGCCTGATATCCCATCTTTTTATCCGGTCTAATTGACGAATCTCCGATATCCAGGTCAAAGATTACTGCTCCCGAAACAATAGGAACCTTAACCGCGCCAGCCTGGAAACCAATATTGTTTTCTTCTAAAAATTCCATTACACCAGCAGCCCCATCTAAACCAAAAGCACTTCCCCCGGAAAGATAGATAGCATGAACCTTTTCAACTGTATTAGTAGGGTCTAATAGATCTGTTTCCCGGGTTCCGGGAGCAGCTCCCCGAACATCTACTCCTGCAACGGCACCTTTTCGAATAATTATTACCGAACAACCAGTCCCTGCTTCGAAATTTTGGGCATGCCCTACCTGTATACCATTAATATCTTTGATGGAATTATTCATAATCTATAGTTTACTCCAATTATATTAAAATATATTTTAATCTTTTAGTTAAATATATTTTAATTTCAGATTTAAGAACAGTACAAATATCATAATTACTAATCACATAAATTAATTTTTCTCTATTACCTGCATTCAGGAACTTTTAAACTTCTTTATTCTGTTTGACAAACAAAATCCTTTTGATTGTCCTGTATTATAAAAAGGAAGGCACCTTTTTCAGAAGGCACTCCGTCGTTCATATCCCAGGTTTGTTGAATCCCCTGAAAAGCTTTGACATTTCGGCAATAATCCCTAATTTTTATCCTTTCTTCGGTTAAATATTCTATATTGCCGGTAATCCCTGTGTTTTCAATAGCTTCCTTAATCATGTAGACACAGTCATAATAAATAGTAGACAGAGAGCTTGGTTCAAGGCCTCCATGCTCCCTCTTGTAATCTTCCCTGAATGAAATCCACCTTTCATTCTGGCTATTAGGATCAATATAATTATAAATATAGCAACCATTTAAATACTCTCCAGCCGTTGTATAAAGTGGTGTATCATCAGCACTACTAAAAATAAGTATTTTTGATGTGTCACTCCAACCCTGCCTTTGTAAGGAAACAACAATTTTTGCTGCTTTTTCCGGACTGCATGTTAAGATAAACCCATCCGGTTGGTTCGACAGCGCTTTCACAACCAGTGAATCAAACATAATTGCATCTCTCGGAACTTCAACCTCCAGGATCTTGTTCACACCAGCTGTCTCTAAGCCAATTGTGTGAAATTTTGCCATCTGTGGCCAGACAGCTTGTTTTTCGGTAAATTGAACTATACTCTTTATTGATTCATCATGGAGTTCTACCCATGTTTTTGTTACCCCCGGCAAGACATCTTCGGTGGGAGGAAACCATGATAGAGACCAGGGAAAATAATTAATAGCAATTTCATAACTGGTCGAGGCGGTCATGCAAAATAGACCCTGCTTTACCGCCATAGGCATAGATGCCTGAATACATACCTCCGGAACCGGGCCTAAAACTACCATGGAGTGGTCTATTATTTTAGCCATTTCAGAAATAGCCTTTTCAGCTGAATCGCCTGTATCGTACTCTAAAACAATTACTGGTTTACCATTTATACCACCGGATTCATTTATCTCCCGGGCAGCTCTCTGGGCACTCCAGGACATATAATTTCCAATACTGGCAACCGAACCTGTTAAAGTGTTTAAAAAATCTATTTTCCACACTTTCTGGTTTTCCTGATATGCTACGGCAGATACTGAAAGCAATAATGCCACAAGTATTGTTAAAAATACTCTAATTGAATTTAAAAAAATGTTCTTTTGCCAATTCATTTCATCTTATCCTTTCATTTTATTGTTCTTAAAAATACTATGGTTATTCCGGGATAATACTTTCCTGATTTAAAAATAGTGAAATTTTTTTGTATACTAATAAAGTCAATATACTGCTTATTAGCCCTTTAATCAAATTAAAAGGAATAATAGCAGGTAGCATAAGCTGCAGGATAATCTCTTTATTAACTCCTAAATATAAAGGTGTTATCAATAAGTTTGCAGGAATCATAATAACTGTCATAACCAGGGTACCCAAAACCAGTCCAATTATTGCTCCTTTTCTGTTATGTTGCTTTAAATAAATCCAGGATGATACCAAAACAAAGGCGCTGGTTGATATAAAATTCATTAATGCCCCATAAGGGCCACCTTGTCCGGTTAACAAAGCAAAGACAAGCGAATAGACCAGGGTCATAAGCATTCCTGCTCTTGGTCCAAATTTAAAAGCTGCAATAAGCAGAAAGACATGTCCCGGGTCATACAGCAGAAAAGGTGCCTGTGGTAAAATTGGAAAATGTATCAGGTATCCTGTGATAACCGATAAGGCAATAAAAATTGAATAATGACTTATGTATTTAGTACTCATTCTTAAATTTCCTTTCTATATTACATTATTTCGTTTTTTTAATAATCTATTAACTGAAATATGAAAGGCTTATTTAAAATAAAAAAGCCCTCGATTTACCTCGGGGCATTAAGGATAATCTTGTTTCCTTTTACCTTCTTCTCTCATCCAGACTTTAACTGTCGGCTCCGGAATCTCACCGGATCAACCAAAATATGGCTCGTGGGCTGTTCATTTTTTCTCTTTAATCTTTCAAGCCTTCTAATATCTTCAAAAATGATACTACCACCGGTCGGGAATTGATAATCACAAAAATGATTATCTCACCTTGCCCCGAAGAAGTGTATTACACATTTATTTTTTAATTATACAACTGTCAGTCAAGATTGTCAGTGATAAATTGTAATAAATAAATAATTTTTTATATTTATTATGATAAACCTATTTTGTTTTCTTTAAAAAACTCTTTCTAAAAATATTACTTAGATTAGTAATCTGTTTCCTGGTTACAAGTCCCTGCGGACGAAGACAAATCATGATAATCAATAAACCACCATAGATAACCTGCTTCCAAACTATTAAAAAATCAGGTAACAAAATAGGTATGCCACCTAATAAAGGAGCTGCCAGTACTACTCCCCACATACAGCTATACCCTCCGACAAACAATATAGCCATAAGTGTGCCTATTATCCCAAAACCAAAAAAGTCTACAGTAATACCTCCTATCAAAGATGCATACAAAACACCTGCCAGGCCGGCTAATACACCGGAAAAGGAATGTACTATCAAAGCAATTTTATTCCCATAAATACCCAAAGATGATGCTAAATTCCTGTCATAAAAAATCACACTGGCCTTTATGCTGATATGAGAATAATCAAATATAAATACTAAAGAACCCATAAATATCAATAAAAGATATGTCCATATAACCAGGTATTTAACTGATGGAATATTAAAAAAACCGATACTTCCACCTAAGAAATCACAATTTTCTATTACTGTCCTTATAATAAATATGGAAGTTAAACCTACAATAACTACAGTAAAGGTAGGAGCATCACCTATTAAGAGTGAAACTATATATTCAATAGTAAATCCGATAACTATACATGCTAATAAAACCAACAAGAAAGACCATTCCCACTCACGAGAAGCAACACCTGTAAAATAAGCACATATAGCCATGACAGATATCGGCAAAAAATGCAGATGACCTATTCTATATGGTAAGTATAGGGACCATCCCATTAAAATATAAATAGCTGTCAGTACTAAAAAATAGTATAGTAAAGTCAATTTTTTCTCCAATATATTTTTTAAATTGATGCCGAAAAATATAAATCACTATAATTTTTTAAAAATCAAAAAACATCTAAGTAATTATTCTTATTTGTTTTAATATTCCCTACTAAGAAAGATTTAAAAAGAATTATTCACTGAATATACCTCTTGGTTTTATTAAAATTACTAAAAGCATCAGTAAAAAAGCTATGGCATTAGACCAGGAACCAGGTAAAAAATGGATTATCAGGGATTCAAGAATACCCAATGCCAATCCACAAACAATAGCACCTTTAATATTTCCCAAACCGGCTACAATAGCCACAGCAAGTACTTTTAAAGAAATATACTCCCCCAACCATGGAGAAGCTGACCCAAGCAACATAGAAAATAGTAGAGCAATAATTCCCCCTAGAAATCCTGTAATACTATATAGCAGTAAATTCAGTTTTACGATCGGTATGCCCTGTAAACGTGCAACTGTTATATTTTCAGCTACAGCTCGAAATGCACGGCCTATTTGAGTTTTAAAGATAATTACAAACAAAGCCAGGGCAATAAAAATACTTACAAACAAAGTGTATAATTGGCCACTGGAAATACGTATAAAACTGATTGTAAATAATTTATAACTGTTCATCCAATTAACAGGAAAAGAAATTGGAAACCCATAATTAATCTGATGTGACATAATCTCAGTTAGAATCATTGCAATTCCTAATGATAAAATAAAGGAAGAATTAATATCTATCATTCCTCTTCTCTTATTAATATAGTAGAACAGTGGTTCTACCATAATATGTAGTAAAATAGAAATTATTATGGCAATCAGGACAGCTATATAAGGATTGTTTGTTATTTTTAACATTCCCCAGCAAGTATACATTGAAATAACTACAATATAGGGATAGGAAAAGTGAATTATTTTACCAACAAGAAACATTAAGTTAAATCCTGTTACCATTAAAACATAGATACTTCCTAATACTATTCCGTTAATTATCTGTGTAATAATAATTCTCAAATATTTGCTTCCTCCGGGCCTAAATTATCTTCCCAGATATGCTTCTTTAATTCTTTTATAATCTTTCAAATCAGCAGGACTTCCATCTAATGTTATTTGTCCATCATCAAGAACATAAATCTTATCTGCATATTTAAATGCCTGAACTGAATTTTGTTCTGCCAGTAAAATAGTATAACCATATCTGTTTAGATATTTTATAGTGTCATAAATCTGAATTATATATTTTGGAGATAAACCCAATGACGGTTCATCAAACATTAAAATCTTGGAATTTGCCATCAGTGCTTTGCTAAAAGCCAGTATTCTCTGCTCACCGCCGCTCAAGGTACCTGCAGTTTGTTTTAACCGCTCTTTCAATAATGGGAATAGATTAACAACAAAATCCAACTGTTCCGAATATTTTTCAAAAGAATAATAAGCTCCCAACTGCAAATTTTCTTTAACAGTTAATGTTCTAAAAATCCCACCATCTTCTGGAATTAAAAAAATGCCACTACGAGTTACTCGTTCTGGCAACCAGAAGGTAATATCATCTGTATGATAAATAATACGGCCTTCATCAGGTTTCTCTAAGCCAATTATTGTGTTTAACAAAGTACTTTTACCTGCACCATTAGAACCTATAAGAATAACAACCTGTCCCTGTTTTACTTCCAAAAATACTTTTTTCAAAGCGATAATTGGCCCATATGATACAGTTATATTTTTAATTTCTAATATATTATTGCTGTTATCCGGAACCAAGGTAAACCTCCTGAACCTTTGTATCCTCCAGAACTTGCTTTGAATTCCCTTCAGAAACTTTCTGCCCAAAATCTAAAACAGCTATTCTGTTGGCAATGCGTCTAATAAACTGGATATCGTGACTAACCAGCATAATAGTAACACCTGCTTTATTTATCTCAATCAGTTTATCTCCTATCTTTTTTACCTCATCTGATCCCATTCCGGCTGTTGGCTCATCTAATAAAAGTAACTTTGGTTCTGATGCGACTGCCCTGGCAATTTGAACCAGTTGCCTTTCATACCAGACTAGGTCCTCAGCCCAACGCTCTGCCATTGATTGTAAATTAAATTTTCTTAATATTTCCTGACTTCTTGTTACATTTTTGTTTTCCTTATAAAAGATATTTTGGGATTGTCTGCCTTTTTTATTCTTATTTAACAAACCGGTCATAATATTTTCTAAAACATTTAAATCCGGAATGATTTTTCCTTCCTGAAAGGTACGGCTGATTCCCTTTTCAAATATCTGCTGGGGTTTAAGTTCATCAATCCTTTCATCAGAAAAGAAAATCTGACCTGATGAGGATTTTAATAAACCTGTTATTATGTTCAATAAAGTTGTTTTACCAGCACCATTAGGTCCGATAATGCCATAAATATCTCTCCGGTACACCGAAATATTCAGGGAAAGCAGCGCTTGTAGTCCACCAAATTTTTTTGATAGGGATTTAGTATAAAACAAAGGTATTTTATTGGGATAAGTTTTCATAAATAATCATCTTCATCTTTAAATCATCTTTAGTATTCTTGTATTAATTATAATAAATTATGGTTTTTGATAAATCAATAATAAAATTATGTGATTTTATATTTTTTAAAAAATTCAAGGGCGCTTTGCACATGCATTTCAATACCTATTGGCAGCATATCCTCATCAATATTAAAAAAGCAGTTATGATGTGAAACTCGTTTTTCAATATTACTGTTGCCACATCCTAAAAAATAAAAAACTGAGGGGACAGTGTGAGAAAATTCTGAAAAATCTTCACTGGCACTGCAAGTAAAATCGATTATTTTATCTCTATCTACTACTTTAATAGCAGCTGATTTAATGATTTCTGTCAATTGTTTATCATTGACTACCATTTTATTTTTTTCTGTAATCTCAATTTCAATCTGAACACGATTGACCTGTGAAATTGAATAAATTAGCTCTTTAAATCTCTCTATGGGTTTTATGGATTTTTGATATTTATCCCGTTCCAAATAACGTATCGTTCCCTCTAACTCAACAAAATCAGGAATAATATTATTCTTTTTTCCTCCTGAAATTTTTCCAATCATAATTATAAGAGGATTAAGCTGATTTATCTCTCTTGTTTGAATAATCTGTATTTGCTGGATTATATTGGCTGCTGCCATAACCGGGTCTATGGCATGGTCAGGATATCCGGTATGTCCGCCTTTTCCAACAACTTTGATTCTAAAAGTAGCCAAAGAAGCCATTATGGCACCATCCTTGATTCCGACAGTGCCCTTTTCCAGTTGTGACCAGAGATGGATTCCCATTGCTGCATTAACTTTTGGATTAATTAAAACACCTTCTTTTATAATCCTTTTTGCTCCTTCTGCAGACTCTTCATCTGGCTGAAAAACAAATTTAATATTACCATTAATCCTGTTTTTATAATATTTGCTTAGTATTTTAGCAGCAATTAGCAGCATTGCCATATGTCCATCATGTCCGCAGGCATGCATAACCCCGGGGATGGTTGATTTATAGGAAACTTCATTCATCTCTTGAACAGGTAGGGCATCTATATCTGATCTGATTAATAATGTGGGACCCTTCTTTTTACCTCTTAATAATCCGATTACACCGGTAGAGGCAATTTTTTTTACCTCTAAATTAATTTCCTCCAGATATTGGTAAATTTTTTTCGAGGTTCTAACTTCATTCCACCCTATTTCAGGAAATCGATGAAAATCTCTTCTCAAAGAAACAGCTTCATTTATTAATAAATTTACTATGGGTTTTAGTTCCATAAAAATTTGGTCTCCTTTGCTTTTAACCCAATTTTATAAAATATATTTTAATAATTAATAATTGTATATTTAGAATAATAGATTTTTATTTTAATAATCCGGTTCTTTGGTTAAATGAATCGATAAGCATATCAATTTGGTCAGACTGTTTATGAATATTTTCCCAATAATTATCATTATCATACCACTGTGCATTTAACTCTTCTAATTCTTTGCCCTGCTGTTCAATCCAGGTATAATATTTTAAATTATGGATTCTTTTTTTGGCAAGAGTACCCAGCTCCTCCATATAATCAGTAGATACTCCTCTTAAATTTTGCTGAAAAGTCATAGCAGCGTCAATCTTATTATATTTGGGATTTTCTTTCTTTATTTCTTCCAATCTTGATTTATACAGCTCTACAGAATCAGTTAAGACTGTTAAAACAATATCATTTTTTCCTAACTCATAATATTTGGCAAATTTTATTGCTCCAATTATATTTGCTATCCCTGAGATTCCTAATAAGGGGAGGTTCTCTATGAATGACTCGCGTATGCCCATTTCTACCATATATTTTTTCCCGATATCTTCATTGAACAAACGTAATAACTGAATAGTGTCATTATCATCAATTGCAATAACCATATCCGTATTTTTAACATTGTGTATCCAGGGAACATGCTTATCACCTATACCTTCAATTCGATGTGCACCAAATCCATTCATTAATAAAGTTGGACACTGTAAAGCCTCTCCTACTGCTAATTTACTATCAGGGTACAGCTTTTTTAGATAATCAGCACAACCCAGGGTACCCGAAGAACCTGATGTAAGTACAATTCCCTTCAATTTTCCATGAGAACCAATTTCTTGCAGTAATACCTCTTCCATCGCCTTCCCGGTAACTTCATAATGGAATAAATGGTTACCAGGCTCATCAAATTGATTAAAGACTACTACATTTTCCCTGGTTTTCTTCAATTCCCAGGACTTATCAAAAATCTCCTTCACATTACTTTCCGATCCCGGAGTTCCTATGACTTCACCGGCTACCTTTGATAACCACTCAAATCTCTCTCTACTCATGCCTTCAGGTAAAATAGCAATGGATTCACAAGATAATAATTCAGCCACATAAGCCCCACCACGGCAGTAATTACCGGTGGACGGCCAGACAGCCTTCTCTTTTGTGGGATCAAACTGTCCGGTTACCAAGCGAGGAACCAGACAACCAAACGTAGCCCCAACTTTGTGGGATCCGGTGGGAAACCATTTGCCTACAAGGGCTATAATTCGTGTATCAACACCACTTAGCTGAGCAGGTATTTCAAGAAAATTTACTCCTTGATACAATCCGCCTCTTTCTTTAGGTTCATTTTTCCAGCTAATCCGGAAAAGATTGTAGGGACTTATATCCCAAAGCCCGATTTTTCCCAGTTTTTTCTTGATAACTTCAGGGATTAATTCGGGGTTTTTCATTTGGGCAAAAGTGGGAATAATTATATTTTTTTCTTTCGCCCTCTGAACAGTCCTTTTTAACTGTTCTTCATTTATGGTTAAATCAATCATAGTCTAACCTCCAACTATTTTTTATTTTTGGAAGCAACTTTATATCCGGGAAGCTTTGTCTTTTGATAATAGCATGTTTAGCAATACTTAACCACTTATATTGGGTTTTTGAGACAAGAATATTTTTGCTTGATACTTAAGAAAACACCAGGTAAATATTTGGTTAAAGTGATATCCAAAATCTGTGGATAAAAACGATCTACTCGGAGGAGTTTAATCCCAATTAGCAATCCACTATTTACAAACAGCTACCCAGGTACCATTGGTAATATTTTGTAGTTCTTCAGGAGTTATTTTAATAAAAGAATTCCCTGAACCAGCTGCTGGAAAAACAAATTCAAATTCAAGTAAAGACTCATCCAGATAAATATCCAGGGGATTTTTCAAGCCAAAAGGGCATACCCCACCCACTTCATGGCCTGTAACTTCAAATACTTCTTCCGGATTCAACATTTTAGCTTTAACTCTAAAATAATCTTTGTATTTACGATTATCTATCCTGGCATCTCCTTTAGTGACCAATAATACACAACGGTCATCTTTTAATTTAAAAGAAAGTGTTTTAGCAATTAGTGCCGGTTTTACCCCTAAGGCTTTTGCTGCTAAATCTACTGTTGCAGTGCTCTCTTCTAATTCGACTACTTTATAATCAAGTTTTTCATTTTTAAAATATTTCCTTACATCTTCTACACTCATTTAAGCCCTTGTCTCCTGTACTTTCTAAAAAATCTATTTAAATAATACTATTTTATAATCAATAATCAAATCCTCTTGAATTTGTATGGTCTAAGAGCCCGGGGAGGACCTAATACTTCTAAGGAAATTATTCCCAGGGGTAAATTGTCCCCAACTAATAATTTTTTAAGTTCTTTTTCCAATTCTCCGGATTTTTTTACCTTCAAATCCTCTTTTGGTAATCCCTGGAAAGGGGTTTTTGCTATGTCTTTTGTCTCTTCAGGGTGGTCTATTTTAATACTCTTATCCACCTGTTCTACCCGGCCTTTTAATTCAGTTTCCTGTTTATTTTTTTGCTTTTCTGCCAGGCTAATTTCAATTTCGGGTTTTGCTTCTTCATAATTAAAAACTTCTTCTTTTTCTGTCGGTATTTTCTCCTTCAGTAATTTTTCAGCATCAACAGATTCTGAATCGAAAGACCACGGATCATAAGCAGGTTTGCTTTTGGTCTGTTTTCTTATGTTTTTAATAATAGAAGAAACAACTGAAATTAGAATAAATAAAATTATTAGAAAATCCATTAGCTAATCCCTTTCATTTTTATTTATTACTTTTACTTTTTTTACTTATAATAGTTATTGTTTTTCCTGTTTATCTTTTTTTTCACCATCAGTCCCCATCTTTGATATTGTGCCTCGCATCTGGGTATCAGATTGAATGTTTTGCATATTGTAATAATCCATTACACCCAGCTTGCCTTCCCGCAGAGCTTGAGATAAGGCTTTTGGTACTTCGGCTTCTGCCTCTACTACCTTGGCCCTCATTTCCTGTACGGCAGCTTTCATTTCCTGCTCCCTGGCAACAGCCATTGCCCTTCTCTCTTCAGCCTTAGCTTGAGCTATACGTTTATCTGCTTCAGCCTGGTCTGTCTGTAACCGTGCACCGATATTTTTTCCAACGTCTACATCAGCAATGTCAATTGAAAGAATTTCAAAAGCAGTTCCTGAATCAAGGCCTTTCTTAAGAATAGTCCTTGATATGTCATCCGGGTTTTCCAATACCTGTTTGTGAGTCTGGGCAGAACCAATAGTTGAAACTACACCTTCCCCGACTCGGGCAATAATGGTTTCTTCTCCTGCCCCTCCAACCAGACGCTCGATATTAGCCCTTACCGTTACCCTTGCCCTGGCTTTCACTTCGATCCCGTCACTTGCTACAGCTGCTACAAGAGGGGTTTCGATTACCTTCGGATTAACACTCATCTGTACTGCTTTTAAAACATCTCGACCTGCCAGATCTATGGCAGCTGCCCTCTCAAAACCTAGTTCTATATTTGCGCGTTGAGCAGCAATCAATGCATTAACTACATTATCTACATTACCCCCTGCCAGATAATGTCCTTCCAGATTGTTTACATTAAGGTCTAATCCGGCCTTAGTAGCCTTAATCAATGGTTCAACAACTTTTGCAGGAACAACTCTGCGCAATCTCATCCCGACAAGAGTAACCAGACCTACACGCACACCTGCAGCCATAGCTGCAATCCATAACCTTAGCGGAATAAAACTGAAAATAACTGAAAAAATAATAACAATAAGAAATACTAATAACAAAAAAGGTAAAGTACTTCCGATATCAATCATATCTTAAACTCCTTTCTTAGATTCTTATACCTATTTTTTATCTTGCTTACGAACTACTATTCTATATCCTTCTATTTTGGTAACTTTTATAGTTTCACCAGTATTTATAAAACTTCCTTCACTAACAGCATCGTATCTTTTTCCTTCAATCTCAATTGCTCCAGAGGGGCGCATGGGAGTAACGGCTTTCCCTGTCTTATCCAAAAGATGGCTATAATCATCAGAAGAACTGTAGCCTGCTTCTTTAGTAGCTGATTGTGAAAGTATGAAACTTTTTAGAGTTCCCTTTCTCTGAAAATATTTAAATGCTGCATATCCGGCAATACCTGCTATTGCAAAAGAGATTAAGAGCATATATATCCCAAGGGTTGTAGAAGCAGCTGCCAATACAATAGAAACAATTACTGCCACCAGTCCAACAATGCCAAAAATCCCGAAACCAGGCATAAAGGCTTCCACTAAAATAAAAATAATACCAAAAGCAAATAAAAAGATTACAGGCCATCCGCTGATACCGGTTAAAAAATGTGCACCAAAATAAAGACCAAAAGCAAGTAAACTAAGAATTCCACCAAATCCAAAACCGGCAGTTAACACCTCTATTATTAAAAAGAAAAAACCCATCATTAATAAAAATGTAGCTACAACAGGATTTATGAGCCAACCACTTAATCTTTCCCAAAAACTCGCTGTAGTTGGAATTAAAACTGAGTCTGTCAGGCCTGCAGCTTCGAGCAGTTCTTCAATTGAAAATACTGTACCATTACTAAAACCAAGCATTTCGGCTTCACCGGCAGTTAAAGTAAGTAGTTCTCCTTCTTCAACTACATCTTCTATAACAATGTCTCTTCGAACCATTGCGGCGGCGATTTTAGGATCCTTTTTCTGCCTTTCAGCTGCACTTCGCATTTCTGCTTCCCAGAAAGAAAGTACCTTTTCAGTTACCTCCCCTCCTCCTAAAAGGACAGGTTCAGCAGCCCCGATTGTAGAACCTGTTTTCATAAAAAACCCGTCTGTGATCAATGCAAGGTAAGCACCTGCAGAAATAGCATTTGTATTGACATACCCATAGATTGGAAATGGGAATTCTCCCATAGATACTTTTGCCTTCTGTACTGTATCAATATAGCCACCCGGGGTATCAATATCCAGAATAACTGCCTGAGCATTTGCTCTTTCTGCTTCCTGCAAAGATCGTTCTAAAAAAAGCAACCATCCGGGTTCAATTTGCCCCTTTACAGGAATAATATATACAGTAGACGAGCTGACAGGAAGAACGAAGCAAAAAAACAAAAAAATAATAAAAAAGGTAAAGGCAATATATTTTTTTTTAAACAATAAGATCTCCATTTACTAACCGCTTTCTGTTTCATCGATATTTTTAACAATATTAACAAAATTAGAATTAAGAAATCAGGTAGTAATAAGTTTAAATTTTGTTCATTGTAATCATTGTAAATTTACATTAATTATAATAAACATAAATTTATATAGCAAGCTATTTATTAAATAGAGTCAGAGAATGGTTCAAATAAAATAGATTCAAATAATCTTCATTTTACAATTTTGTTTGAAAAAGGTATATTTATGATTATCAGTAAAAATATTATACTTAAAAAATTTTCTATCATTAATTAAGGGGAATTTTTTATGGTTTTGCAAGTTATAGGAATTTTTGGCAGCCTTATTATCTTTTTATACGGATTACAAAAAACTAATATACACCTGAGACAAGCATTTGGTAATAAATTACAGGCATGGATTAATAAGATTTCCTTTTATCCCTCTCTTTCGATTTTTTTTGGGATATTTCTAACCTTTACCATGCAAAGCAGTACTGCTGCTACTTCTTTGCTGGTTGGACTTATAAACACGGGAATGATGACTTTATATCAGGCATTGCAAATCCTAATCGGAACCAGTATTGGTACCACTATTACTACTCAGATTATTACCTTTAATATTGCACAATATTCTTTTATTCTGATTATTTTAGGTTATGGATTAAATATATTAAGCAAAAAAAGGCGTTATCAATCTTTTGGTGCTGTATTGCTCGGAATTGGTTTTATTTTTCTGGGAATGAACCTGATTTCAGGCTTTTCTGAACCTCTAAAAGACAGTCCTGCCTTACTTAATATTATTTCTCAGCTACAGGGGTCACCTGTTCTGGCATTGCTTCTCTCAGTAGTTATAACCAGTATTTTGCAAAGCAGTACAGCCATGATGGCATTAACTATTTCTTTATCAACACAGGGGATTATTCCTTTTGAATTGGCAATTCCTGTTATTCTTGGTTCTCATTTAGGTTCTTGTACGACTGTACTCTTTGTTGGTCTTGGAAAAACAAGTCAGGCTAAAACGCTGACCTTTGGAAATCTTTTTTATAAGATGGTAGCTGTAATATTCTTTTTTTTCCTGATTAAGCCAATCTACTCGATTGCTGTTTATTTTACTCCTAATTTACCAAGACAGATTGCTATTGCCCATACCATTATAATTGTTGGTAACGCCTTATTAGTTTATCCTTTTCTTTCCTTATTTGCTGTTTTTCTACAAAAATTATTTCCAAAATCAGCAGAAGAAGAATCACTTTATAAGCCAAAGTTTCTGGACGACAACGTTCTTGAATCCCCTGATTTAGCTATTTATCTGGCAAGAAAAGAATTAATAAGGATGGCTAACTCTGTTGATGAAATGTTTGTTGGTATTATGAAAGTATTTTTTGACCGTGATGAAAATCTACTCTACAAATTATGCAAAGTAGACAGGGTGGTTGACACATTATCCAATGCAATTATCCATTATCTGACAGAAATGAAATTTGAAGATCTGACACCTGAACAATCAAGAGAAACATATGGCTTGCTTAATGTCACTAATGATTTTGAGCATATTGGAGATTTGATAGATAAAGATATAATACCTATTATTGAAAAACAAATTGATAATGAATTAAAATTATCTGAGGCAGGAGTTTCTGAGATTAAAGAACTCTATAAAATGGTATATCAAAATTTCTACCAATCATTAGGAGCTTTTGCCCTGGGAGACAAACGGTTAGCCCAAAAAGTTTTGCAGCAAAAAGAGGCAATAATAGAAAGGGAAGCTAAAATGAGAAGAAGTCATATTGACCGTTTACATAAAGGAGTTGAGCTGTCAAGACAGACCAGCTCTATACATTTTGATATGATTAATATCTTAAAGCAGATTAGTGATCACTCTTCTTTAATAGCTGAAACAGTCTTAAATAATTTGTAATTATGTTAATGTTTTGGTTTAATATTATAACAATACTTTTATATTAGGAGAATTAAATTATTTATGGCAACAATCATTGTGTTTGGAACAGAACCTGACCAGGCAGAAGCGGGTATGGGAGGGGCTATATTGAAATTAACTGAATCAGCTCACCAGGTCACAATTATTGATCTCACTAATGGTGAGTTTTCAAAAAATCATCAGACTGATTATCGAAAAAGAGAGGCCATCAAAGCCAGTAGGATTTTAGGTATTGATGAAAGAATTACTCTTGACTATCTTTATCCGGAATTGAAAAACAATATCGAAATAAGAGAAGAAATTACTGAAATATACGAAAATACCAATCCGGATATAATATTTATACCATATCCTGTTAAGTTTAACCCGGAAAGTAAGATTGCCTCAGAAATATGCAATTCTTCTTTAAGTTATCTTTATCAGCAAAATGCTATGTATATAAAAGAAAAAATATTTTACTATTTTGCTACCCCTTTTAATTATTTTGAAAAACCTGATTTTATTGTTGACATAAGTAAAGAAATTGAAATGAAAGTGGAAGCATTAAAATGTTATGAATCCAGATTTGGAAAGAACCTTCAAGATAGTCCATTATTTGAAAATACTTTAAACCTAAGCCGATATTACGGTATGCTTATTGGAACTAAATTTGGGGAATCATTTATCTGTAAAGATCCTTTGGAAATCAGGAACATCGATTCGATTATCTAATTCTTCCATAAATCCTATTGGAATTAAATAATGCGGTTTAATAGATTTGAAAATATTACCATGCCTAAAAGAGCAAATGGATATACTGCTCCATAACCGGAGGCTGGTTCATCACTGCCTACAGCATCTATTGCAGCACCAAGTCCGGGAGTAGACGTCATCCCGCCGCAGATTGCTCCTGAAAGCATTATCCAATTTATTTTGAAAATGTATTTGCCAATAATAAAACCTGAAATCATGGCAATTGAACCTATAAAAAAGGATGTTATGACCAGGTAGACTCCTGGACCGGTTAAGAAATCAACAACCTGATATCCATATCTTAATCCGATGGTTGAAAAGAAGAAAGCCAGGGTTATTTTTCTCAAAAGACTTAAAACACTGCTATTCATTCTAAAACAAAATGGCCCGATATTTCCCATTGATCCCAGGATTAATGCTGCAACCAATACACCGCCTGTTGATCCCAGGCAAATCTCTCCCAGCACAGAAAGATTCACTCTTATGATACCAATCATATATCCTAAAATACACACCAATAAAAAAGCGCATAAATCAAAATACACTGTTTTTGTTTTCTGGTATTCTTCTCTTTTTACCTTATTTTTATTATTATCGCCAGTTCTCAGTTCTTCCTTTAATAGGAATTTCTCTTTATTTATATCTATTTTAAAAATAATGGGGAAAAAGTTCATGGCGAAGATTACTATAATTACCCCGAAAGGATAGCCAACAGCATAACCTGTTCCTACTCCGGCCTCTGCATTCTGGATAAAATTATTCTTCTGCTCTTCCGATAAAGATGTGATATTTTGAAACTCTAAGCCTTCATCCTCCTTAATCATGTTTAATATCTCTTCTTTTTCAGGAGAGCTTAGTAGTTCATAGTTCTCAATCCATTTGGCAGAATGAACCCTGGCAGATTCTATTGAGGCAGCCAGCCCCGGCGAACTGGTTAATGCACCAGCATAAACCCCGCTGTAATAATAAGGATTTTCCATTGGATTAATCTGGCTTAGACCATAAGTGCTTATAGCTCCGATAAAGGTAATCATAAAACCTAATATTATAAATTTTATACCATAAATCCTGATTACTCTACCTACGTCTTTAGCAGCCAGCAATCCGACTGAAGCAATAAATAAAACAAGAAACAAATCAAAAAATCCTTTATCAATAATATTTTTTGCTAAAACTTGCTGGGCAATACCATAAAACTCACTATCAGCTCCTATTGTATTTACATAATTTACTACAGCCCAGCCCAGTATAATTCCAACAAACATACTTCCGGAAGTACTGAAACTAAACCTGCCTAATCGTATATTACCAAAGAGCATACCAAAAAAGACAGAAACTATCATTAATATAACCGGATTGAACAATAATGCCATCATTTATATATTCACCATGCTTATTCTGCTTTAATAACTGAATTTAATAAGTTTTCCACCAGAAACCAAACAATAAATAATATCTACTAATAGGAAAGATTTATGGATTATATGCAAATATAAAAAGTAATACAAGCAATACTATATCATATAGTTATTCTTTTTAATAATAATTTTAATATATTTTAATAGATAATCTTTATGATTATTATCCGGGTTTATAAGCACTTCCCTTAAAGCGCTTTCGAGTATTTTTCTAATTTCTTTGCCCTCAGGCACACCCATTTTTCGCACTTCATCGCCTCCTATTGCCAAATCAGATAAGCTTACCGGATTATTTTTCTTTATTTCAGCCTCTAAGAGGGTTTCTTCAAATTTCAGATTGTGTTTTTTGTATAATTGCTTTTCTGTTTCTAATAAAGCCTTTTTCAGTAAAAATAATCGCCTGGTATTTATAACTCCAAATTCAGATAAAATAAAACGGATTTTAACATTGGAACTAAAATCAATATATTCCCATTCTTTATTTAACAGTATCCTGACTGATTCAATTGTCTTTTTTTTGAATTTTAAGTATCTGACAATGGGTAAATAAAAAATACCAGCAATTTTGCATGAATTATAAAACAACCTACCCAATATAGCTAACTGGAAAACTAAGTCATGTTTTTTATTTCCTAATACTGATAGCAAATGTTTATTTTGCTTTTCTATATTTATTTGTGTCTTTTTTATCCTGTCAAGACTAATTATTTTGCAAATAAAACCATAGTGATACAATAATAATACCCCTTTTTTTGCCTTGGGGTTACTCAAAATAAGTTTTATCTCGTTTCTAATACGTTCAGGACTCACTTTCTGTATCAGAAAATTATTCTTGCACAGACTTTTTTTTGTAGCATACTCTATGCTAAAATCCAATTCACATGCTAACCGTATAGCCCGCAACATTCTTAAAGGATCATCTTTAAATCGTAAATCAGGGTCAATGCTTCTGATAATTTTTTGACTCAAATCTTTTAATCCTTCAGAAGGGTCTATTATTCCTGTATTCTGACTCCAGCATATTGAGTCGATAGTAAAGTCCCTGGAGATTAAATCTGCTTTTAAGTTTTGATAATTTTCACCATTTTTAGGGGATAAACATTGACCATTATTGTTTCTTAAAGAAGATATTTGATATGTTTTGCAGTTTAATACTATTGTTACTGTGAGAGAACTCTTCCCTATTAATATGGTTTTATAGGCATAAAAAACTTTCTTAATCTGCCCCGGTGCTGCATCAGTTATAATATCCCAATCCCGAACAGCTTTTTTGATTAATAAATCTCTTACACATCCTCCAACCAAAAAAGCACTAAAGCCAGCTTTTTCAAGCCTTTTTATTATAAAAGCAACGTCAGCAGGAACTATATTTTTATTAATTAAATTCTTTTTATGATAAGAAGTATTCATTTTTTATCTTTTCTTATTAATCTATTAAATATTCTAAACATTTGTTTGTAAAAAAACAAAAAATAATTTCTATTATTACTTGACAAATATCAGATATAGTATATAATTGCCTTTAGAAATTATTGCTATAAGCAATTATCTTTTTTGTGGGTGTTCAAAAATGAAAGAATTATATGATTTTATCTTGAAACTAAAAGATTTTTGTATATGTAACGAAACCAAGATCAGTAATATATGTAATATTAGTATGGCTGAGCTGAAGAGCATAAATGCAATTAACTGTAATGAAGAAATTACTTGTACTGAATTCTCAGAGAGATTATCCTTGTCTCCGTCTCGGGGAAGCAGAATTATAGATAATCTTGTCAAAAAGGGGTTTTTGATAAGAAAGGTTAAAGATTGTGATCGTAGATCAATATTGCTCTGTTTGACTGAAAAAGGGAGAAGGATAAAAGATGAAATAAACCAGGAACAAAAAATTTTTGAAGATGAAATAAATTCAAACCTTAGTACACAAGAAATCATATCCCTAAAAAAAGGATTAAAAATATTTGATAAAATACTAGAAAACAATAAAAAAGGAGAAAAAAATGACAGAAAAATCCATATTGGATGTAAATGAAGATAATTTTCAAAAGGAAGTGCTGGAATCTTCTCTACCGGTGTTAGTAGATATGTGGGCTCCCTGGTGTATGCCATGTAAGATGGTTGCCCCCGCTGTAGAAAAAATAGCTAAGGATAATATTGATAAATTAAAGGTATGCAAATTAAACGTAGATGATAATCAGAATATTGCAGTAAATCATAATATTCAAGGGATTCCCGCATTGCTTATTTTTAAAAACGGAAAAGAAGTTGACCGTATTGTTGGAGCAGTACCACCCCAGGCAATTCAATCAAAATTAGATAGCATCTTTTAAAAATAAAAATTTATGCGGGTACTATATATAAAAAGTATAATACCCGCATAAAATATAAATTCTAATAACAGAAATATATTAACTCTCTTAAGCTTTTATTTATTTTGATGATTTGTTTTGTTTTTATCTGTCATCATCATGCTTAATTCAATTCCTTCTTTTTTTAATTCCAGTATTTTATTTTTTAATCTATGCATGTCTTCTTCTTCTAAATCCTGTTTTGTTTTTTCCTCTAATTGGTCTAAAACAGATTCCATTAAATCTTTCAAATAACTGGTTTCTTCCTCCAATAACAATGAATCTCTTACACCTTTCTCCTGTTTTCCTTCTAAAGAAGGTGTTTTGGCTACACCTTGAATAAGGAAATGATCTCCTAATTCAGGCGCTGTTACATCTAACCCTAACTCATCTTGAATAGCATCTTGCAAAGCATTGAGTGAATCCTTTTCTCCATGTACTAAAAATACCTTTTGAGGCTTTTTCTTAAAATTCTTCAACCATTCAATAAGCTCGTCCTTATCAGCATGGCCGGAAAATCCTTCCAATACATGTATTTGGGCATTTACTTTAACATCTTCACCAAATATTTTTACTTTTTTAGCTCCATCTTTTATTCTTCTTCCTAAAGTTCCTTCAGCTTGATATCCTACAAAAACAACACTTGACTCTTTTCTCCATAGATTGTGTTTAAGATGATGTTTTATTCGACCAGCAGTACACATGCCGCTTGCAGATATTATGACTTTACTTTCTGAAGATATATTTAATTGTTTTGATTCTTTTGCTGTCCTGGTAAAATGCAGATTTTTGAAATCTAATGGATTATATCCATTTTGAATAAGCTCAAGAGTCTCTTTGTCAAAACAGTCTGGATTTCTTCTGAATATCTCTGTTGCTGAAATTGTTAAAGGACTATCAACATATACAGGTATATCAAGGTAGCTGTTATCCTTGGTTGAAACTATTTGGTCATAATACTGGTTTAATTCATAAATAATATCCTGTGCTCTTTGCACAGCAAAAGAAGGTATTATTACATTTCCACCTTTTTTCTTTGTTTCAATCATTATTGGTATTAATTGGGAAGCCTCATTATCTAATGAAGCATGCTTTCTGTTTCCATAAGTAGATTCCATTATCAGGTAATCTGCTTCTTCAATGATAGATGGATTCCTGATTATCGGTTTATTTTTTCTTCCTAAATCTCCAGTAAATACCAGCTTAATGGTTTCTCCTTTTTCTTTAATCCACATTTCAACAATCGATGATCCAAGAATATGGCCTGCGTCTTGAAATCGTATTGTAAGATTATCATCAATTGTTATTTTTTGATTATACAAAACAGGTGAAAAGTATTTTAAGCTGTCTGTGGCCTCTGCTGCAGTGTAAAGAGGTTCCCGTAATGGCTTCCCGGCTCTTTTTCTTTTCCTGTTTTCCCATTCATTCTCCGTCTCCTGAACATAACCGCTATCTGGAAGCATTATTGAACAGAGGTCATAAGTTGCCTTTGTACAATATATTTTTTTCTTAAACCCCTTTTTAATCAAACTGGGTATACGTCCGCTATGATCAATATGAGCATGTGACAGAATTAACATCTCTACTTCCTCAGGATTAAAAGGGAATTCTTTGTAGTTAAGGCTGTTAAGCTGCCTGTTTCCCTGAAACATTCCGCAATCAAGTAATATTTTTCTATTTTCCGTCTCTAACAACATGTTAGAACCTGTTACTACCTGGGCAGCTCCCAAAAAGTGTATTTTCATTTTTATTTCTCCAATCTCTCCAATCTTATTATAATGAATAAACATATCAATTTTATAACTCATTAGTATTTTCTATAAAGTGGTTCTAAGGTGGTGGTTGTTTTTGTGTTTATTTAATAAAATTACAAAGAACACATCAATGAATATTATATTTATAATATCATAATAATATGGGAAAAAATATTGCAATTAAGATATATAATAATATTCATTCCATTTATTCAATATTGCTTTATGGCCATATTTATATAAAAAACATAAATTGAGCTTATCATAATTAACCCAACTATACTAATCGATAGTCTTTTATAAAATTTTAGAATATCTGCCTTCAAATATTCTACTGTAACCGTAAAACACAAATGCATTGGAGACATCATCATTCCCGAAAAACCTGCAACATAAGCAATGATAACCATGGGCATATTTAGGGTTCCGCTCTGAATTAATAGCGGCATTATAATAGGAAAGCTTATTCCGACAAAACCTGCTGTGCTTCCTGTTAGAAATCCCAACAAAAAAGGAATAAAAAATAATATAACCCAAATATTGATACCAAGTGCTGAAAATAGTAAAGAAATTTGTTCCATGGAATTGGTGTTTTCTAATACCTGTTTGAAAAACATAATCCCCACAACCAAAAAAACGACCTTGAATGATATATCATAAAATATAATTTCTTTCAGTTTTGGTAATAGTATTTCTCTATAAATAATCAGTAGCATTATTGTAGTAACAGTCAAAGCAATTAATAAATTTATTTTAATAAATAATACTAAAAATATAATAAACAATATTGACCATATACTTTTAAACAAAAGTAGCCATTGTTGTCCCGGTGATTCTGAATTTATTTCATTATTCTTTTTCCTTTTTAAACTCAGATACATCCATAATAGCCCAATTATAAGTGCAATAAAGACTAAAGGTGATTGGAAAATCATTACCTGCCGAATATCAAGGCCGGTTACTGAAGTGTATAACAATACACCTGGTATTAAGGGCCAGACAAATTCCCAAATATGGCGAAACCAATAATTAAAAAACATTATTTCTTCTGAACTCATATTGTTTTTTACTCCAATTTCTTTCAATAAAGGAGCAGAAAACATGGCACCGGCAGGCATTGGTATTAATCCCAAGAAACTGGCTATAAAAAATACTATTAAACGATAATCAGACACAATATTCTGTAAAGATTTTTCGATTCCCTCCATACTTTTTGTTCTGATTAAAATACTGCTTAGTATATAAACCAAAACAATAATACCAATTAATTGTAATGTTGTATAATCAATAATGGCAAGATAAAGATTAGTTGCGAGTTCATAAAAACCCTGCTGGAATAAAATTCCGAGAAAAACAGACGAAACAAACATAATCAAGCCAAGATTCCACTTTAAACCCAATAAAACAACAATTAAAATAATAACAGAAATAATTTTTATTGCTTCAGCCAAAATATACCTCATTTTACAATACTACAATACTATTTTTTAATAAAACATTAAATAAAAAAGTACTTTCACCTATAAAATAAATCTTGTAGTGAAAATACTTTTTTATTTATTTACTTAAAAGAATTAAGTAATTGTCCTAATTAACCGGGGTAATTAATTATTTTTCTCTAAGTTCTTTTTATCTTCTTTCTCTTTCTCTTCTTTTATTTCTTTTTTTATCTCAGGTTTTTCTTTTTTTTCCATATCTTCCTTGAATTTAACGTCAAGAACATTAATATCTACTTTGCTTACTTTTAATCCGGCCATAGTCTCAATTGCTTTTTTTACATTCTTCTGGGTTTCCACGGCAGTCTGATAAATACCGATGGCATAATCAGCTACCAGGGAAATAGTAATAGCTACGTCTTTCTGGTTCATCGAGACCTCTATACCTTTGGTTAAATTATTTTTATCTAACAATGGGGCAAAGTTACCTTTTCTTCCAGCAGTTAACCCTATAACACCCTTTACTTTGGTTGCCTCCATAGCTACAATTATAGCAACAACATCTTTAGAAACTGATATATTGCCCAGTTCTGCATTCTGATCTTCTAAATCCGGATTTTTATCATTTTTATTAGTATCTACCATAAATATTAAACCTCCTTCTTTATTTAGGAATTACCTCTTTATTCTCATATTCAATTTTATTGACATTAATTTTAATATCTTTTAGGTCTACTCCGCTTATTCTTGGCAGCTCTTCTTTTAATTTTTGTTGAATAAGATTAGCCATTTCCGGTATATTACAATCTGTTGCTACAATAAGCTGTAAAATAGCTTTAACTCCTCCGTTTTTCTGGATTTGAATATCAGGCTTAATCTCTTTTACTCCCTTTATATCATGTAATGTATTTAGAATTATCTGTTCAAGTGATATAGTAGAAATTTTTATTTCACCATCATCAGTAGTTATTTTCACTGATGGTATTTGTAAAGCAATCCTTTGTTTCAACCAAATTAGCCATAGAGCAATAGCAAATATTACAAAACCGGCTATGGCAAGCAATACCTGATTTGTAAGGCTTGAATAAATTACATTAATTCCTTTATTTATAATACTCACTAAAAAACCTTTTTCTATTACATTAAAGGCTATCAAAAAACATTTTAAAGAAAAAATCAATAACAGAATGATAAAAAGAATAAAAATCATATTATTAAAAAATTTTTCCTTCATATAATACCTCACAAAATATTAAATTTAACTGTATATCAGAAACTAATTATCATTTATATTGTTTTCATTTGTTTTCATTTTAATAAAAGGCTATAAATTCTATCTAAATCCTCATTGCTATAAAATTCAATCGAAAGATTTCCTCTTTTTCCATTAAATTTTATCTTAACTTTTGTACCGAATCTTTCTATTAACTGCTTTTCCAGTTCCGGAAAAGTCTGTATCGTTCTTTTTTGCTGAAAATTTTTCCTGCTCTTTTTCATCCATATACTAATTATCCGCTCTAAATCTCTTACCGATAATTCCTGTTCAATAATCTTTTGTCCAAATTCCTGCTGTATTTGCTTGTTTTCTAACCCCAAAAGGACTTTGGCATGTCCTAATGTTATTTTCCCGGCAGCTACTCTTTCTTTTATCCAGTCATCAAGATTCAGTAATCTGATAATATTACTTATAAAAGTCCTGCTTTTGCCAGTCATTTCAGCTAATTCCTGGTGAGTCAAATTAAACTCTTCACTCAATCTTTTAAAAGCGAAAGCCTGATCTATTGGATTCAGATCTTCCCTCTGAATATTTTCAACTAATGCAATTTCGAATGATTTAAGATTATTGAATTGCCTTATAATAACCGGTACTTTTTTCATACCCAGCTCTTTAGCTGCCTTTAATCTTCTTTCACCGGCAACAATCTCGTATCCATCTGCTGACTCCCGGACAATAATCGGCTGAATAATACCATGGGCTTTGATAGATTCTTTTAATTCATCCATCTTTTCCTGGTCAAATTCCTGTCTCGGTTGGTACAAATTAGGCCATAATTGATTTACATCTACTTCAGTAACATAGGAACGGTCTTTTATGTTAGATATAGGAATCAGGGATTCTAATCCCCTTCCTAAACCCTTTTTAGCCATGTGAAATTACCTCCTTTGCCAATTTCTGATAAGCCTGCGCGCCTTTTGATTTCAATTCATAAATTGCGATTGGCTGTCCATAGCTTGGGGCTTCGCTTAGTCGGACATTTCGGGGAATAATGGATTCAAAAATACTACCCTGGAAATGTTTATTTATTTCTTCAACTACTTCTTTTGATAAATTATTTCTTTGATCATACATTGTTAACAAAATTCCCTCGATTGATAAATTGGGATTTAAGTTTTCTTTCACCAGGGTAACTGTATTGAGGAGCTGTCCAATCCCTTCTAATGCATAATATTCGCATTGAACAGGAATAATAACCGAGTCAGCTGCATTTAACGCATTTAAGGTTAACAATCCTAAAGAGGGAGGTGTGTCTATAATAATATAATCATATGATTCTTTAATAGGACGTATTAGTTGTTTCAACCTGTTTTCCCGGGAGATATAATTTACTAATTCTACTTCTGCGCCTGCTAATTGTAAGGTAGAAGGCAATACATCTAAATTTTTTATCTGACTGGGTACCATTACCTCTTGAATGGGAATTTGATTTATTAGACAATCATATATGTTTTTTTCAATTTTAGAACGTTCTATTCCTATTCCGCTGCTGGCATTCCCCTGGGGATCAATATCAATCAGAAGTACATTTTTTTTCTCTAATGCTAAAAAAGCGCTTAAATTAATAGCCGTGGTTGTTTTACCAACACCACCTTTTTGATTACTGATAGACATAATTTTACTCATAATTGACATTTCCCCTTAATATTTTTAATTAGATGTTCCACGTGGAACATCTAAAGTGTATAACTTTAATACTAATTATGATTTATAATAATATCATTATATTTTGTGACTTAAGTTTGCAAAATGCACTATTCAGGTGTTAAATTTTTTCAGGATGATATGTTATTTTCGCTTCTTGGCTCCAAAATATATTGCTTTTTAAGAAATACATTAAAAGTATTTTTATATTATCAAAATTTATCTAAAAACACAAAGGTCTTTTCAGAGGAATACCATTTCTTCTTGGAAAACTGACAGGTGTTGGAAATGTTTTCCGAATAATTAATATTGTCCTTATATATTCAGATGAAGGTATTTTTATTAAATTTATGCTTTCTAGTGCTCCCCCTAATTTTTCAATTACCTTATAACTTTCTCTTAATTCTTCTACATAAGAGGATCCTTTAAAAGCCATCATTACTCCCCCTATTTTACAAAAAGGTAGTGAATATTCACTTAATACTCCAAGTTGGGCGACTGCTCTTGAAACTACAATATGATATTTTTCACGATGCTCTGCCATTTTACCCAGTTTTTCTGCCCTATTCTGAAGTACAGCAGTTTTTTTTAGCTCCAAACTACTGACAACTGTATCTAAAAATACTTTTTTATTTTTTTTTGCTTCCAGTAAAAGCATTTTTGTGTCTGGAAAAAATATTTTTATTGGTATACCTGGTAAACCTGCACCACTACCAATATCAATCAATTGTACATTACTACCACTTTTGTCAACTTCCTTCTGAATAAATTGTATGGCTGATAATGAATCGAGGAAGTGCTTGTCAATAATGTCATTCACATCCCTAATAGCAGTAATATTCATTTTTTTTTGATATTCTTTAATTAATTCTAAATACTTAATTAAATCATTACTATTTTTTTTATTAAAGCTAACGCCCAAAGACAGCATGCCTATATTGAGTCTTTTTACTAAATTATTGATTCTCGAATAAGTATATTTTCTTTCTTCCACAGCTTTTCCACAATTCTATTTCATATTTTTAATTGCAAAATATTTAAACTATTCAGATAATATTTTTATTTAATAAAATTAAAATATCCGCCCCTCTGTAACCTTTATAAATAAGGGTCTTCAGGAATTTCAATGATTCTAATTATTACCTGATTTTTATGTAAATTACTTTTCATTCAATTATTAAACTTTCTATTTCCTTTATTCACAAGTTATTCACAAAAAAACACAAACTGCTTTTCCTAAGTCAATCATATTCTTTTTTAATGATATTAATATATTATATACGATAAATTATTTATAAAAAACCTTTTTATCCCTTTATTGGTCACCTGATTATAAATAATTTCATTGATGTATATTTAAAATATCCTTTTTAATATATTTAATATACCTATTAAATTAATATGTGTAATTTAATTTCTTTAGGGTAATTTAAGATAATCTTTTAAAAATAAATCAATAAATCTACAAATGAGATTATTAGAAAAAAGAATGTTCCACGTGGAACATTCTTTTAAAAATTGATTTTAATTTGGTAAGTGAATACATATGATTAGTGTTACTTCTGTTTTTCAGTATTATATATTATTTCCCAATACAAAATTTTGAAAATACATTATCAAGTATCTCCTTATCGCAAGATTCACCGGTTATTCTCGCAAGTTGACTTGCAGCATACTGTAAATCCATTGTAATAAAATCATCTTGAATTCCTGTATCTAATTTTGAAATAATATATGATAGTCTTTCTTGTGCTTTGATTAAATACTCCTGATGCCTCTTATTGCTTATTATTAAACCGCCTTCGGGAATAGAAATATTCGACAAAGAATAATCAACCATTCTTTTTTCTAAAAGTTCAATCCCTTCCCTGTTTATTACTGATAATTTAATTGATTCTTTTATCTTTAATCTTTTATATAGCTCTTGTGTATTCATTCTTTTGGGTAAATCAATTTTGTTCTCAATTAAGATTGTTTTATTATTACGATTAATGAAAGGTTTTATCTTATTTATTAATGCAATATCTTGTACATCAAGGGGTTGACTTATATCAAACATTATAATGAATATCTGTCCGTATTCTAAAAAATCATCTACTCTTTTTAAACTAATTTCTTCGACAATATTTTCAGGATTCTTCATCCCGGCAGTATCAATCAAATTAAATCTAAATCCTTTTATATCAACCGATTCTTCGATAGTATCTCGAGTCGTTCCTGGAACAGATGTTACGATCGATCTATTCTTTTTCAAGAGCAAATTGAATAGGCTTGACTTCCCCACATTGGTTTTTCCTATAATTACACAGCAAATACCCTCTTTAATTAGATGTCCGTATTTTACTGTATCTAATAAACTGTTAATCTCAAGCAGGTATTCTTTTAATAGTTCTTTAATTTCTTTTCTGTCTAATTCAGGAATCCCTTGATCCGGGAAATCAATAGGCGCCTCAATTCTTGTATTTAATTCAATAATGTTATTTTTTAAATCATTTATTTTATTCCTGAGTCCTCCGGATAATTGAAAGATAGAAGATTTAAGACTCCTTTCACTATTTGATTCAATAATATCAATAACTGCCTCAGCCTGGCTTAAATCTATCCTTCCATTTATAAATGCTCTTTTGGTAAATTCACCTGGTTCGGCAATTATTGCACCAAGCTCTAACGTGATTTCCAAAACATTTTTAACTACCAGTAAACCACCATGGCAATTTATTTCTACGATATCTTCTTTAGTATAAGTCCTGGGTTTTCGCATGACAGTCAACATCACTTCATCAATAATTATTTCTGTGTCAGGATGGAGAATTGTTCCATAGTATATTTTGTGAGATTTGAATTCATTTGGATTTATTTTAAATTTTCCTTTATGTCTAAAAATAATGCTGGCTATCTGGAAAGCAAGTGGTCCGCTAAGACGGACAATCCCTATGCCTCCGGCTCCTAAGGGGGTTGAAATTGCAGCAATAGTTTCTACTTCAATACCTTGTTTAATAAACTGTTCTTTATTCATACCAATTACCAAATATCAATATATTTTATATAATAAATTTGTATGATTGTTAAATTATACATTTTAAGTTAATTATAAAACCATTTTAATGTTGATTATTCATTTGCTTTTTTTGAAATACTATCTAAATTTGGAGATTTTTGCAGAGGAGAGATGACAACCCTACGATAAGGCTCAACGCCTTCACTATGAGTATTTATATGAGGATCGTCTTTTAAAGAAAGATGAATAAGCCTTCTTTCAATGCTGTTCATAAAGTATAATGCAACTACTTTCCCTCTTTCTTTTGCAATCTTAGCTTTTTCAAGGGCAAATCTTTTTAGAGATTCTTCTCTTCTTTTACGATATCCGTCTATATCCACTAAATATAGTTTCTGATTATCTTTATCGGTATTTTGATTTACTATCATGTTAACAAGATATTGAATAGCATCCAGGGTATGCCCATGTTTACCAATAATAAGACCGGGATCTGCCTTGCTTACTTCAAAAATAACATAATCCTGATCAGAAAATATCTTCTTTGCTTCGGATCCGGCGCTAATTGAATTAATAATTTTTGTAAGCACTTCTAATGCCTTTTTTTCTTTACTCAAAAAATCTCTTTTATTATCTTGAGAATCTAACAATTAAAACACTCTTTCTTTATTGTTTTAATCAGCTTAAACTGTTTTACTTATTTTTGATTATTTTTCCCTTTATTCTTATCCTGCTTATTCTGTAGAGAGGCAGGTTTTTCATAACCCGGAATCCAGGAAGTGTCTTTTTCTATATTTTTATTACCTTTTTCTTTTTCCTTCTTATTAACTTCCTGTATTGCTTTTGGTTGTGTTTTTTCTTCTTTTTTTAATTCTTTGTCATTATTTACTGTAATAGTCTTAATTTCGGTCTCCTTTTTGTTAATTAATATCTGCTGACCAATCCCAAAAATTGTAGAGGTAACCCAGTATAAACTTAACCCGGAAGGTAGTGTAAAGCTGATAAAACCAATCATTAAAGGCATGATAGTAGTCATCATCTTTTGTGTTCCGGCGGTTGGATTTGATGAGCTGCTATTCTGTGAAGACTCAGGCATAGCCGGTGTCGTCAGCTTCTGCTGAATATACATCGTTGCTCCAACTAATATAGGTAAAATACCAATAAAATATTCGTTTCCCGACATATTTATAACACCAAACAACTTATCCGGGGCAGCCAGCCCTGCTACCATTTCTCCCTGATACATAATTTCATTCTGTATCCATAAAAAACCACCGGCAACTTGTTCAGTATTTGGAATAAAATACTTAAATTCGCGCAAAACCTGGAAAAATAAAATTAATATTGGCATCTGTATAAGAAGTGGTAAGCATCCTCCCATAGGATTCACATTATGTTCTTTATATAAACGCATCAGTTCCTGATTCATCTTCTCTTTATCATTTTTATATTTTCTTTGAATCTCCTGCATCAATGGCTGTACTTTTTGGGTTTCTCTCATAGAAGTCATCTGCTTTTGCATTAAAGGATAGAGGAGAAGCCTGATAATAATTGTCAATAAAATAATGGCTAATCCATAATTATGGGTAACACCATATAAAAATTCTAAGATTTGACTTACTATATTAATTAATGAACTCCACAAAATATTAATCTCCTTTTTTGAATATTATTTATCAATCAATTCGATGAGTAATAAATAACAGCACTATATATTATTCCTAATTCAATATTTATTCTTTTATCTATTTCTTTCCGGTTCCGGATAAATTTAATTTATTAACTGTTTTAACCGGAACAGGGTCATAACCACCAGAATGGTAGGGGTGACAACGCAGTATTCTGCAAATCGCAAGTCTTGATCCCTCAAAAAAGCCAAATCTTTGAATAGATTGAATGGCATAATCAGAACAACTGGGATAAAACCTGCATGTTGCAGGTTTTAGAGGGGAAATATATTTTTGATAAAACACGATTAAAGCAATAAACATCTTACTCATTAACACATTCTACCATCTTGCTGACAGACAGTTAATCCTTGATTATAATTTATTAATTAATTTAACTATATCTTCTTCAATTTCCTTAAAACTAGCATTTATAATATTTTTTCTTGCTAAAATAACTATATCATAACCGGATAATAAATTACTATATTTATTGCGCAATATTTCTCTTAATATCCGTTTTATTCTATTTCTTTTAACTGCGTTTCCAATATACTTTTTAGTAATAATTCCATATCTGTTGATATTTCTTTCTATCGGAAGAAAGTATAGTATAACATACTTTCCAATTCTTTTATCGCCGGATAAAAAAACTCTCTTAAATTCATTATTACTTTTTAATGTTTCATTCTTCAAATTTGTATAATTACATTCCTAACCGGAAACGGTTAATCTTTTTCTTCCTTTTTTTCTTCTTCTTTTTAAGATAAGTCTACCGCTTCGGGTACTCATACGGTTGCGGAAACCATGCACTTTTAATTTTTTACGAGTATTAGGCTGATAAGTACGCTTCATTAGAATCTTTTCTCCTTTTTTGTAAAAATTTCTTGTTATTTAAATCTTAATCAAAATCATTTAAAAATTTACTTAATATTTTCCTATTGAAAGTATGTTTCCAGTTAATATTAATATAAAAACCACAAATAATGCAATAGTCTAACTTATTTTTGTTTCTATTGCAAGTTATCATTATAAAATAATATTATAGATAAACTATTATACAAAGTAAACTAAATTCAATTCATTGAAAAAGAAAAATAGTCTTTATTTTTATTTTTTAATTTGTTATTATAATATCATTAAATGAAAATTCATATTCTTATTTAAATATTTTTGATTAATATCTTAGTTTTCCACAATTGTTAATAAGTTGTGAATTATTTGAAAACCCCTTATGTGCAGTCGTTATAGGTCAGAGACAATCGGTGTTAAAAAACAAGTTTAACTCTGTAAACGATGAATTTTCACAATAAATTTCAATCAGACTGTTTTCCACAGGGAAATGTTAATAATGTGAATAAATATTCTTCTTTCTTTAAAATTATTTTATGTTAGAATAGTTATTCAAAAAGTTACCCAAAATAAAATATAACAGCAAAAGGAATGATATGAGTTATAACAAAATAAATAATAAGTGGGAAGATATTTTAAAAATTATTCAAGAAAACTTGACTCCACAACTTTTTAATACCTGGTTTTCCGGTGTTAAATATATAGATTTTAAAGACAATGAACTAAAATTAGCTGTACCTAATTTATTTTGCAAAAACTGGCTGGAAAAAAACTACTATCAATTTCTAAAAGATATACTTGTAGACCAGCTTGGAATTGACGAGAATGTATTAATAAAATTTCAGGTTGATTCATTAAAAACTCCCGGGCAGTCCAGGGAAAGAAAAAAAAATACAAACCAGGATGATTTACAAAAAAAATATGATAAAACAGGTTTAAACCCAAATTATGCATTTGAAAGTTTTATTATTGGAGACAGTAACCGTTTTGCCCATGCTGCCTGTATGGCAGTTGCCCAATCACCGGCAAAATCTTATAACCCGTTATTTGTTTATGGAGGGGTAGGGTTGGGGAAAACTCATCTGATGCATGCAATTGGTAATTTTATTATAAATAAAAATTCGATTCACTCTACTAATATCTCTTACATATCTTCAGAAAAATTCACAAATGAATTAATTAATGCCATCAGGGATGACTCAACTGAATCTTTTCGAGATAAATACCGCAATTTTGATATTCTATTAATCGATGATATTCAATTTCTGGCAGGAAAAGAAAAGACACAGGAGGAATTTTTTCATACTTTTAATGCTCTTTATAATGCGGGAAAACAGATAGTTATTACCTCTGATCGTCCACCAAAGGATATTACCAGTTTAGAAAGCCGCTTGGTATCACGCTTTGAGTGGGGGCTTATTACCGATATCTCCCAGCCGGATTTAGAGACAAGAATTGCTATTCTTCAAAAGAAGGCACAGAGCTGTCAAACAGAAATATCTGAAGAAATTATTCAGTATATTGCCAGTAAGATTCTAACCAATATACGTCAATTAGAAGGTGCCTTAAATAAGCTGGATGCCTATGCCACCTTGACCCAGACTAAGATAGATTTCCCCTTGGCTAAACAAATTTTAAAAGATTTTATCACCATTGAGGAAAAAGAAATTTCCATTCAAATGATTCAAAAACATACTGCAGAATATTTTAATCTAAAACCAAGTATATTACTATCAAAAAAAAGGTCTAAAAACATTGTAACAGCACGACATATTGCCATGTATCTAACTAAAGAACTGACAGATTATTCTCTCACTGTAATAGGAGATTCTTTTGGAGGGAAAGACCATACTACAGTAATTCATTCCTGTAACAAAATAAAAGAACAAATTAAAACAGATAAAAAGTTAAAATATAGTATAGATAAAATAATTAACCAAATACAAAATGGCCCAAATAATATATAAATTTCGATAATATATAATTGTTAATAATGTTAATAAAAAATATATGTTTTTAAGAATTTTATTAACATTTCTACTAATAATAAATCAAGGTAATATTAAGGTTATTAACAATATTAACATTATTACTATTACTATTACTAATTAATATAAACAAAATAATCAATTTAATAAGAGGAAAGAGGGGATAAATAATGAGGGTTATTTGTTCGCAAAAAAGTTTAATGAACGGAATACAAAAAGTCCAGAAGGCAATTTCTACAAAACTTGGTTTACCAATTTATAGTGGTATACTTTTTGAAGTAAGTAAAAATAATAAAATACATTTATTTGCCACAGATTTGGAAATTGGTATTGATTGTTATATTTCAGCCCAGATAATTGAACATGGTTCAGTAGTTATACCAAATAAAATATTCAGTGATTTAATAAGGAAATTTCCTGAAGGAAATATTGAGATTGAAGTAGGGGATGATAATATTATTTATCTTAAGCAAGAAGATTCCTCAAGTTATAAGATTTATGGATTCTCAGCAGATGATTTTTCTCCTTTTCCTGAAATTCAAAGTAAAATAAAAATAGAATTTACTAAAACAATTTTAAAGGATACAATTCAAGAAGTCATATTAGCTGCTTCAAAAGATGAAAATCGCTCATTTTTAAATGGTTTATTGTTTAAGAAAATTGATAATAGTATTGAAGTTGCCGCAACTGATAGTCATCGTTTAGCAGTTAAAAAAATAAAAATAGATAAAGTAAATAATTTAGAAATAGATAATAAATTTGATGTTATTATTCCACAAAGGGCAATGTCAGAATTATTTAAATTACTTTCTTATGATGAAGAGGGAATGGTTGAAATAGGAATTGGTGAAAAACAGGTAGTATTTATTTTAGATCCAGATGGTGAAAAGAATAAAATTAGATTATACTCCCGTATTATTGAAGGACAGTTTCCTGATTATCATCAGATTATTCCGAATAAGTTTAAAACAACTGTAAAAGTAAATACAGAAGAACTCAGACAAAGGATGGAAAGAATTACCTTATTTGTAAAAGAGGATATTAATACAGTTAGAATGGAAGTACATAATTCTAAACAACAACAGGGTGAAAATAGAGGGGAAATAATTATTAGAGTAAAAACCCCGGATATTGGTGATGCTTATGAACAAATTCCTTGTATTACAGAAGGTGATTATGTGGAAATTGCCTTTAACTCCCGTTATATAATGGATGTGCTGAGAATTATAAAAACAGACAATACAGAAATAAAATTAAATGAAAATCTTAATCCCGCAATGATTAAACCATTAGATAAAGACAATTTTTATAGTTATATATTAATGCCGGTTAGAATGGATTGAATAAAGAAAGGGAAATCATTTGAATGTTAAAAAAATACGGCTGATTAATTTTAGAAACATCCTGGATTTATCAGTTGATTTTGATAATTCTCTTAATATATTTATAGGAAATAATGCCCAGGGGAAAACAAATTTAGTTGAATCAATATTTACTTTAATGAAAGGAAAATCTTACCGGACAACCAATGATGAAAATTTAATTAATTGGAATGAAAATAAAAGTTATATTTTAGGTGAGGTACAAAAAAAAGAAGAGAATTATAAAATTAGTATTTTACTGCAAAATATAGGTAATGATGATAAACAAACTGTAAAATTAAAAAAAGTAATTAAAATAAATAAAAAATATCAAAGAAGAGATGATTTATTTAAAAAATTTAATCCGGTAATCTTTACACCTGAGGATCTTCAAATTATAAAAAGTACCCCTTTAATCCGAAGAAAGTTTTTAGATGAAGTAATTATTAGTATTAATTTGGTTTATAATAAATATTTAAGGAACTATAATAGAATTTTATATCAGAGGAATACATTATTAAAAAGTGGGAAAAATATAAATAAAATCGATAAACAGTTAATAATATGGGATCAGAAAATTATAGAATTAGGCACTATAATTATTTTAAATAGAATTAAAACTCTTCAAAAAATTAATAAAAAAGCAAAGATTTTTCATCAGATGATGACAGAAAATAAAGAAACTATTAAACTTAAATATAACAGTAATGTATTAGAAGATTACACTGATGATAAAGAAGAAATTTATAAAATAATTGAAAATAAATTAAAAGAATCCCGCGAAAAAGACTTTCAGTTAAAGATGACTACTATTGGACCTCACAGAGATGATTATTATATTATGAATAATACAATTAATTTAGGTGTTTATGGTTCTCAGGGACAACAACGTACAGCTGCTCTATCATTAAAACTTGCCGAACTTGAACTTCTTAAGGAACAGGAAAATGAATATCCTGTTTTACTGTTAGATGATGTTATGTCTGAGCTTGATCCGGAAAGAAGATTTTTTCTATTAAAATTAATAACGGAAAGATCTGTGCAAACATTTATAACTAATATTATTTTAGATGAGTTAAAAGAACTGGAAGTTGTAAATAATCTGAAAATATTTAAAATTAAAAATGGAATGATTGAAGGATAATGAAAAATAGTTTACCTAAGCATATTGGAGAAATTATTCAAGTTTATTTAAAAGAACAAAATTGGACACAAAGGATTAACGGTTATAATATATTTCAGTCATGGGAAGAGTTTATACCGAAAAAAATTGCACAAAATACCAGGCCTATTAAAATTCAGGATAACACTCTGTTTATCAGGGTTAAAAACCACGTATGGGCGAATGAATTAAGAATTAGAAAAGGAGAATTTTTAAATTTAGTAAATAAGAATATTGGTAATAATACTACAATAAATGAAATAATAATCAGAATTGATACTAAATATTTTGTTGAAAAAAATAAAGAGTAAATAGAATTAAGATACTTTAATATAAGTATATTAAGATACTTTAATATAAATAAAAGAATATATAATATATAAAAATATAATCTTTTAGCATACTTTATTGACAAATGTACTATTATATAGTATTATATTTAACATTAAGCTACTAAATATATTGCATAATGATAAGCCGTGGCTGACTGTCACGGTTTAATTTTGTTTGTTGGAGAATGAAATAGATGGTTAAAAACAACTTACCTAATCAACATAAATATACCGCCAAAGAAATACAAGTTTTAGAGGGCCTTGATGCTGTTAGAAAAAGACCGGGAATGTATATTGGAAGTACAGGTAGTAGAGGCTTACATCATCTTGTTGATGAAGTGGTGGATAATAGTATTGACGAAGCAATGTCCGGTTACTGCAGTAAAATCAAAGTTATAATTCACCAGGATAATAGTATTACTGTAATTGATGATGGCCGCGGAATACCGGTGGATATACATAAAAATACTAAATTGCCGGGAGTTACAACTGTTCTTACTAAACTACATGCCGGAGGAAAATTTGGAAGCGGGAGTTATCAGGTTTCAGGAGGACTTCATGGTGTAGGCGTTTCAGTAGTAAATGCTCTTTCGGAATGGTTAGAAGTAACAGTCAGCAGAGATAATAAAATATATAGACAGAAATTTGAAAGAGGGAAGCCAGTTGATGAGCTGACTGTAATAGGGAAAACAAACAAAACTGGAACTCAAATTACTTATCTTCCGGATTCAGAAATATTTGATGATATAGTTATAAATTTTGATATTGTTTCTCATCGTTTAAAAGAACTAGCTTTTCTCAATGCAGGTGTGAAGATTGATTTAATAGATGAAAGAGACAATAATAGAACGGTTACTTATAAATATGAAGGCGGAATTATTGAATTTGTTAAATATCTTAATAAAAATAGAGATGTTTTATATAATAAACCTTTCTATATTAGTGGCAAAAAGGATGATATAGAAGTAGAAATAGCTATTCAGTACAATACAGGTTTTTTAGAAAACATACTTTCTTTTGCAAATAATATTCATACTGAAGAGGGTGGTACCCACTTATCAGGATTTAAAACTGCCTTAACAAAGACAATTAATGATTATGCCAAAAATGATAATATACCCAATCAGAAGAAATATTCTCTGAAAGGTACTGACCAAAACCTTTCCGGAGACGATATTAGAGAGGGTTTAACAGCTGTAATTAGTGTAAAATTACTTAATCCCCAATTTGAAGGTCAGACTAAAACAAAATTAGGAAATAGTGAAGTAAAAGGTATTGTATTTTCAATAGTAAATGAAAAACTCAGCACTTATTTTATTGAAAATCCTGATATAATTCAGAAGATATTAGCAAAGTCGATATCTGCTTTAAAGGCACGTGAGGCTGCAAAAAGAGCGCGGGAACTGGTTAGACAAAAAAATGGACTGGGACTCGGTTCATTACCGGGAAAACTTGCTGACTGCTCGGAAAAAGACCCTTTACACAGGGAAATATTTATAGTAGAAGGAGATTCAGCAGGAGGTTCGGCAAAACAGGGCAGGGATAGAAGGTTTCAGGCTATTTTACCTCTGAGAGGTAAAATATTAAATGTTGAAAAAGCACGTTTGCACAAAATATTAGCAAATAATGAAATTAAAGCACTTGTTACTGCATCAGGCGTACAAATTGGAGATGATAGTGAATTTGATTTATCCCAGTTAAGATACCATAAAATTATTATTATGACTGATGCTGATGTAGACGGAGAACATATCAAAACTTTGTTATTGACTTTTTTTTATCGCTATATGAGACCTTTGATTGAAAAAGGAAAAATATATATTGCGAGACCACCTTTATATAAACTATCATATGGAAAGAAAAACGAGTATCTCTTTTCAGATGAGGAATTGAACAAAAAAACAAAAGAATTAAATGGCAATTATTCAATTCAGAGGTATAAAGGACTTGGAGAAATGAATCCATCCCAATTATGGGATACTACAATGAACCCGGAAACAAGAATGGTAAAAAGAGTTGACCTAACAGATGTTTTAGAGGCAGATGAAATGTTTACTATTCTTATGGGCGGAAAAGTTGAACCCAGAAAAGAGTTTATTTATCAACATAGTGCAGAAGTTCAAGAGCTTGATATTTAATATTTTAAAATACTATTAAGAAGAATTAGAAACAAGTTGGTATGATATGATTAATGATGAAAGCAAAGAAAATAGAGAAGAAAATAGAGATAAAGAAGAAGAAATAGTAAAAGTGCAGGAAATTCCTACTGATATTACAAACGAAATTAAAACAGCCTATATCAACTATGCTATGAGCGTTATAATAGGTAGGGCAATACCGGATGCAAGAGATGGTTTAAAACCAGTTCACAGACGTGTTTTATATTCCATGTATAAATTAGGCAATACCCCTGATAAACCTCATAAAAAGTCAGCAAGGATTGTGGGAGACACTCTTGGTAAATATCATCCCCATGGTGATACAGCAGTTTATGATACTATTGTCAGAATGGCCCAGGATTTTTCTTACAGATACCCGCTGGCAGACGGTCAGGGGAATTTTGGTTCAATTGATGGGGATTCAGCAGCAGCTATGCGTTATACCGAGGTCAGAATGTCACCAATTGCACAGGAGATGCTTGCAGACATTAAAAAAGATACGGTTGATTTTATACCAAATTTTGATAATTCCCTGGAAGAACCAACTATATTACCGGCACCTGTTCCCCAATTATTAATAAACGGGTCTTCAGGTATTGCTGTAGGTATGGCAACTAATATTCCACCTCATAATTTGGCAGAAGTTATTGATGCCTGTGTTTTATTAATAGATAATCCGGAAGCTGATCTTAAAGAAATAATGAAAGTTCTTCCTGGTCCGGATTTTCCGACAGGTGCAACTATTTATGGTATATCAGGAATACAACAGGCTTATAAAACCGGTAAGGGAATTATTACTTTAAAGGCAAGAATTATTACTGAGAACCATGAAAAGAAGAACAAATCAGCAGCCCCTGTTTTAGTAGTTAAAGAACTGCCATATCAGGTTAATAAAGCTAATCTTGTGGAAGAAATCGCTAATTTGGTTCAAGACAAAAAAATCGTCGAAATTTCTGCCCTCAGAGATGAATCTGACAGAAACGGAATGAGAGTTGTTATTGAACTAAAAAAGGGAAGCAATGTAAATGTGGTTTTAAATAATCTTTATAAACACACAAAATTAAAGACTTCTTTTGGAATCAATATGTTGTCCATTGTAGATGGAAGACCTAAACTGCTTAATTTACGTGAAGCTTTAGATTGTTTCTTAGCTCATCGCAAAGAAGTGGTTCAGAGGCGTTCCAGATATGAATTGAATCAGGCAAAAGATAGGGCACATATATTAGAAGGGTTAAAAATTGCATTAGCAAATATTGATGAAGTTATACAAATTATTAAAAAATCAAAGGATGTCCAATCAGCCCATCAACAGCTTCGAAAAAGATTCAGTCTAAGTGATAAACAGGCACAGGCAATTTTAGACATGCGCTTGCAGAGGCTTACATCTTTAGAAGTAAAGAAATTAGAAGAAGAATATAAGGACCTCATTAAGAGAATTGCTTATCTGGAAGATATTTTGGCAAATCCAAGAAAACTTATGCTTACTATTAAAGATGAATTATTGGATTTAAAGAAAAAATATGCAGATAATAGACTTACTCAGATCGTGAAAGAAGAAAAAGAATTTGAAGTAGAGGATTTCATTGCCGAAGAAGATATAGTCATCACTTATACTAAAGATGGCTACTTAAAAAGACTCCCCCTTAATACTTATCGCAAACAGAGAAGAGGAGGCAGGGGTATTATTGGAATGGGAGTAAAGAAAGAAGATTTGGTAGACAACCTTTATATTACTACTAATTTACATGATATTCTATTCTTCTCTAATAAAGGTACTGTATACCGTAGAAAAGCCTATCAAATTCCTGAAGGAGGCAGAACTTCCAGAGGTATTGCAGTAGTGAATTTACTGGGAATCCAAAAAGATGAAAAGATTACCACTGTTATTCCTATACGTTCAGCAAAAATAGATAATTCCCGTGAAGAAAACAAGTGGTATTTGTATATGGCGACTAAACATGGGAAGGTTAAAAAGACACCCTTAAGTGCATTTGCCAGCTTAAGAAATAAAGAGATTATTGCAATTTCACTGGTAGATGGTGATGAATTAATTAGAGTAAGATTGGCAGAGGACAAAGATAATGTTATTCTAAGTACCCGAAAAGGTAAATCAACATATTTTTCCGGTAAAAATATCCGCTCGATGGGTAGAACTGCTATGGGGTGCCGGGGAATGATTTTATCAAAAGAAGATTATTTGCTTGATATTAGCCTGGTTAATCCTGATTCTGAGGAAGACCTGCTTTTAATTACCGAAAACGGTTCAGGCAAAAGAACTCCTTTAAAATCATATAGACTCTCAAAATCAAGAGGATGTAAAGGAGTTAAATCTATACGGTCCAGTAAGGAGCGTGGAGAGGTAGTCTCTGCAAAGGTAGTCAGTGAGAGGGATGAATTAGTTATTATAAGCCAGAAGGGCATTATTATTCGGGTTCCTATAAAAGAAATAAGCCAGACTGGTAGAAATTCAATGGGAGTAAAGGTTATGAACCTGGATGAAGACGACAAAGTAGCCAGTGTAGCAACTGTTCCCCAATCCAGAGTAATAGATTAATTATTTTTAAATAATCTTTTGACAAAAGAATAAACCGATGGTAGAATATCAAAAATCTTATATAGAATAACCGATGAAGGGAATAGTAGGATGCTTGCAAATCAAAGCAAGCCGCTGAAGACCAACCCGGAGGTTAAAATATAAATAGTAACGAGTTGTTCAAACGATATTTATATTACTGAGTATGGTTTGAAAAATAAAGTGGAACCGCGAAAAGCCTTTCGTCTTTAATAAGACGGAAGGCTTTTTTAATATTGAATGATAATTTTAAGAAAAATATTAATGAGGTGTTGAAATGATGACAGAAAACAGAGAAGTTGGAATCGGGATTTTAGGCTTAGGAAACATAGGTAAAGGAGCCCTGGATATCTTAGAAAAAAACAAAAAGTTTATAGAAAAAGAAATCAGCCCCAGCAAGATAAGGATAACAGGCTTAGCTGATTTAGATAAAAGCAGGAAACCAGTATTGGAAGAATACAGCTCTGTCTTCACTTCATCAACCGGGGAAGTAATTAATAACCCAGCAACTGATATTGTGGTAGAAGCTATCGGTGGAGAATATCCTGCCTATAACCTAATTAAACAAGCCTTAATGGCTGGAAAGCATGTTGTTTCTCCGAATAAAGAGCTTATTGCGAAACATGGATATGAATTGCTGGAAATAGCCAAAGAGAAAAAGGTACAATTTTTGTTTGAGACTTCAGTAGCAAGCGCAATTCCCATACTTGGAACTCTTTCGAATGTTTTAACATCCTGTCCGTTAGACAGGATTTCGGGTATTTTAAATGGTACTACTAATTATGTTTTAGATCTTATGTTTGAGAAGAACATGACACAAAAAAAAGCACTACAAAAAGCACAGGAAATGGGCTATGCTGAGGCAGATCCCAGCAAGGATATTATGGGGACAGATACGCTTTATAAAATATTTATTTTGTCATCACTGGGTTTTAGAACGCGTTTAGATCTTAATGATATTACTTATTCTGGTATTACGGAAATTACTTATGAGGATATTGCTCTGGCTAAAGAGCTTGGCTACAAAATTAAGTTATTAGCAACATCTAATAAAAAAGATGATTATATCAATATTGAAGTGCAGCCAATGTTCGTCGAACAGGATGATCTGTTAAGTAAAATTTACGGAGCAAATAACGGAATAATATTACATGGTGAAAGTTATGGGGAGCTGTTTTTTTCCGGAGCAGGAGCAGGAGGAATTGCTGGTGGGAGTATGATTGTGAGTGACATTGTAAGAATAATAAGACAACCGGAATATTTTGAATACAATTATCTCCTGGAAAATTCCAATGGTTTAAAAATTAAAAAATTTAAACAGGAAAAAAGCCGATATTTTATAAGGATTAGAGAAGATATACAGAAGGACATTTGTTCTAAAATTGTAGAAATTTTAGAACAAAATGATTTATCTGCTGAAAAACATGTTAAACTACCTGTTAAAAAGGAGCAGGATATTGGAATTATTACAGGTTTTACAAATGAAGATAAACTAAGAAATACAATTAGAAACATAGGAGAACGGGAAAATAATTTTAAAGTAATGAGTATAATAAAAATTTTTAGTAACCCAAAATAAGTAATAGAATTTTAATGGTTATCGGAGTAATACAATGGTAAAAGTAAGAGTACCGGCAACAACAGCCAATCTTGGCTCAGGTTTTGATTGTCTTGGAATGGCTTTATCTTTATATCTCGATATAGAGATGGAAAAAATAGACTGTGGTTTTGTTTTTCAGGCTGAAGGGGAAGGTTCTGAAATTCTTTCATCAGATAGAGATAATTTAATTTATAAAGCAGCCTCTCTTGTAATAGAGAAAATTGGCTTAAATCCCGAAAAAGAGGGAATTAAAATTTCTATAAGAAACGAAATACCTGTTGAAAGAGGACTGGGAAGCAGTGCTTCGGCTATTATTGGAGGGATATTAGCTGCTGCTGAGCTTTATGATTTAGATATTACCCGGGAAGAAGTTCTACAAATGGCATTTTCTTTAGAAGGACATCTTGATAATATCGTTCCGGCATTAATTGGAGGATTTACTATATCTTACAGAGACCAGAAAGGCCAGATAAAATGGGTTAAACTTGATATTCCCCATGATCTTCGTGCTGTAGTAGGTATACCTCCTTTTACTTTAAGCACAGAAGAAATGCGCAAGGTGTTGCCCAAAAATGTTTCCCTTCAGGATGCAGTTGACAATCTCAGTAAATCAGCTTTACTGGTAAATGCATTACAGCAATCAAAATGGGATCTTATACCGGAAGCAATGCAGGATAGGATTCATCAACCTTTCCGCCTACCATTTATCAAAGGGGCAAAAAATATTTTTTCAGAAGTCCAGAAGAGCGGGATTGCCGGAGTAGCGTTAAGTGGTTCCGGGCCGACTATTATTTCATTAGTCAAGGATGAGGCAGAAAATGAAATTATAAGAATAATGAAAAAAACATTTCACAGTGCAGGCATTAAAAGCCAGGTAATATTATTGGATCCGGATTTAGATGGCGCAAGGATTGAAAAGGGTAAAAATAGCTATTCAATAATAGTACAGAAATATGGAGGTTCTTCCGTTGCAGATACTGGAAAAATAAAAGAAGTTGCCAAAAGAATTGTTCAACAGTCAAAGTCAGGCAATAAAATGATTGTTGTTGTCTCTGCCATGGGAAAAACAACAGATGAATTAATAAAAATATCAAATGAGATATTACAAAATCCAAGTGAGAGGGAAATGGATATGCTGCTTTCAACAGGTGAGCAAGTATCGATTGCTCTTTTGACTATGGCGATTCATGCATTAGGTTCTGACGCAATCTCTTTCACCGGGGGGCAGGCAGGTATTATTACTACCAATTCACATACTAAAGCAAGAATAAATAATATTAACCATAAACGTATTAAAGAGGCGCTTGATAGTGGTAAAATTGTTATTGTAGCGGGATTTCAAGGAGTTGATAGCGAAGGAAATATTACTACACTGGGAAGAGGCGGCTCAGATACAACAGCAATAGCATTAGCGGTTAGAATGAAAGCAGACAGATGTGAAATTTATACTGATGTGGATGGTGTTTATACAGCAGACCCTTCTTTGGTTCCGGAAGCTAAAAAAATAAACAAGATTTCACACGACGAGATGTCCGAAATGGCAATATTAGGAGCAAAAGTATTGTATTATAGAGCGCTGGATATTGCGAGAAACTATCAGGTTAATATTTTGGTAAAACCCAGTTATAATAATGGCAAAGGAACATTAATTGAAACAAGAGAGGAGATCCCCATGTTAGAAAAAGTGCACGTAAGGGCAGTAACCCATGAAATCAATGTCGGGAAAATTATTCTTAAGGATGTTCCTGATATTCCCGGTATAGCTGCAAAGCTTTTTAAAGCACTTGCAAATAAAGAGATTATTGTTGATATGATTATCCAGAGCGCCGAGCATGATAAAGTTAATGACATTGCTTTTACGGTAGCATTGTCAGATCTGGAAAAATCAATTAAAATTACTACAAAGGTAGCAGAGGAAATTGGGTCACCAAAAGTTTTGTATGACAAAGAAGTAGCAAAAATATCTATTGTCGGTGCGGGCATTACCTCAGATCCTTTAATTGCAGCCCGGTTATTTGAAGTATTAGCAAAAAACCATATCAATATTGATATGATAAGTACCTCAGGCATGCGTATTTCATGTATAATTCATCAAGATCGTATTGCAGATGCTGTAAGGGCAGTTCATAAAGAATTTAAATTAGATGAAGAAGGAGAGAAAGATGAAGTATTATAATGTAGCGGTTGTTGGTGCAACCGGAGCGGTAGGAGAAGAAATGACCAGAATTTTGGAACAAAGGAATTTTCCAATTAAAAAACTATCCTTATTTGCTTCTCACCGGTCAGCAGGAAAGGAATACAGTTTTAAGGGAGAAAAAATTATAGTAGAAGAGCTGAAAGACGACTCATTCAAAGATATAGATATTGCACTTTTTTCCGGAGGAGATGAAGTAAGCGAACATTTTGCCCCTCTGGCTGTTAAGGCAGGAGCCGTCGTGATTGATAATGGAAAATATTATCGAATGGACCCTAATGTCCCCCTGGTTATTCCGGAAGTCAACCCTGAAGATGCCTTTAAACATCAGGGAATTATAGCAAATCCCAATTGCTCTACTACCCAGATGGTAGTAGCATTAAAACCAATTTATGATAAAGTAGGTATTAAGAGCGTTATATGTTCTACTTACCAGTCAGTTTCAGGGACAGGTAAAGAAGCAATAGAGGAGCTGGCAGAACAAAGCAAGGCAATTGCTTTAAAAAAAGATTTTCAAATTAATGCCTATCCTTGCCAGATTGCATTCAATGTTCTTCCTCATATAGGCTCTTTTGATAAAGAAGGTTATACTTCTGAGGAAATAAAGATGTTAAATGAAACAAGGAAAATCATGCATGCAGAGCATATAAAGGTATCTTCAACTACGGTCAGAGTTCCTGTTTATCGGGCCCATGCCGAGGATGTACATATTGAAACTGAAAAAGAAATAAGCCCGGAAGAGGCTCGTGAATTACTAAGCAATTTCCCGGGGATAAAAGTAATTGATAAACCAGAACAATGCTTATATCCCCTTTCTTTAGATGCAGAAGGCAAAGACGAGGTATTTGTAGGTAGAATCAGAAAAGACTTAGTCTTTGAGCCTGGTCTGGTTATGTGGGTTGTTTCTGACAACATAAGAAAAGGTGCTGCATTAAATACAATTCAAATTGCTGAGTTGTTAATAAACAGAGAATAACAGAATTCCTATAATTTAACATTCTGATTTGACAGAATATTATTGGTATGATGAAAAAAACAAATGCAATGCGATTATTGGATAAATTAAATATAGACTATGAAGTTATTGAATACAAAGTAAATCCGGATGATCTGAGTGCCGAACATGTATCACAGGATACAGGTATTCCTCTGGATAGGATTTTTAAAACACTGGTTGCATATGGAGAAAATACCGGAGATATAATCGCTTGTATTCCAGGTAATACTGAACTTAATTTAAAAAAATTAGCTCAGGTCAGTAACAATAAAAAAGTTTTTTTAATTCCTGTAAGGGAAATAAACAAAAAAACAGGCTATATAAGAGGGGGTGTTTCCCCATTAGCTTTGAAACACCCCTATCCACACTTTATTGATCAGAGTGCCCTCCGTCATGATTTTATCCTTGTAAGTGCTGGACAGCGGGGATTGCAGATAAAAATTAATCCAGGTGATTTAATTGATATTTGCCAGATGAAAGTTGAAAAACTGTCTTAGGCTTTTCAGTTTTAGATTCTCTAAAATTCACATTATTCTCAATAGAATAACAATATAATAACTTATTGCCAAAGAATAATTCTTGTTATTTTAAAATTGAGAGATTATAATTAAAGAACAGGACTAAATGGGGAAAGGAATAAAAAAGGAGTATAAAAAATGTCCGAAAATATAATTTCTGCTGTTATTGGATTTGTACTTGCTTTTATTTTTTTTGTAATATTGTGGTGGTTATTTTTTCGACCACGTGGTACCGGCCGGGAAATCAAGATATATTCATCAATTGAACAGCTTCGTTCTGTTGGAGAACTTGTTGCCTTCAAAATGGTAACCAAGGAAATTGTTACTGCTTCTCAGCATTGGTTTGGTGAAGCAGGTAAGAGATATCTACAATGGCTTGTTTCTACTAAAAAAATGGCCATGATTTTTGAATTTGATATTGATTTTCGCTATGATTTACGCAGTCCCGATTTTAAGATTGAACAGAAAAATGAAAATCAGTATATATTAAAAATGCCCCGTTGCCTTTATCAGGTACATATCAGAGATATCAGTTTCTATGATGAACAGAATTCCAAGTTCTTACCCTGGTTGCTGCCTGATTTGTTAAATCGGGCTTTTGGATCTGGTTTCAGTGAAGAAGATAAGAATCAGTTAAAAGAAGAGGCAAAAAATCAGGCAGCCCAGATAGCAGAAGGGGTAGTTAACAAACTGCAGTCTGAAGTGGAAAACTCAGCAAGGCAGACACTGCAAACTTTGACCAAAAGCCTGGGAATAGAGAAAGTAAAGATTGATTTTAGCCAATCAAAAATCCTCCCCAGCAGTATTAATGCCAATGAATTGGAAGAAAATATAAAAAAGGCTAAAGAAAGTGTAAAACAACTGGTTAATAAAAAAGAAGATAAGTAGAATAGAAAACAATTATTGTTTTTTTATTGTCTCCTGCCTCTGCCCTGTTGGTATCCTCTCGGTATCCTGATTTCTATTGCCTTGAAGCTATTTTCAGATAATTTTTGCCCGATAATTTTAATTTCCAGGTTTTCTGTTAAAGAAAGATTACCCCTGAGAATAGCCTGGCCGGTATCTATCATCCACTCTTTACCAAAATAGTCTTCCAGTTGAA
>JAQVMU010000003.1 GCA_028703475.1 Atribacterota bacterium
AGATAGTGAATTACTATTAATTCAGTAATGAGTAAAATTGGTCTACCTGTCTGCCAGTCACCCGGTCTACCTGTCAAATACAAAAGAAAAAAATACGGAGAGTGGGTTGCAAGAAAAGAAATTAGTTTTCGGTGTACAGTTAATTCCGTATACCGTATACGGTATAACGTGAAAATGTGCAAGCAAGAGTTATAAAGTACAAGTTGCAAGATGAAAATTTCGTTTTCAGTTTACAGTTTGCGGTTTTTAGTCAAAATACAAGAATAAAAAAAGAAAGCTAAACTTGTACATAGTATAACGTATAACGTAAAGAAAATAAAAGCAAATTCACCACCCCCACCTTAATCCTCCCCCCTCAAGGGGGAGGAGACTGGGTTGGAAAATCCTTCCCTCAAGGGGGAGGAGACGAAGAGAGCTAAATCTTTTCCTCAAGGGGGAGGAGACGAAGAGAGCTAAATCCTACCCTCAGGGGGAGGAGACGAAGAGAGCTAAATCTTTCCTGAAGGGGGAGGTTTATATTTATTGGCTATATGTATAGGAAAAGATTTAAAAAATATGATTTAAAGAGTTGAGATTAGTGAATTATATGTTTATACTATAATTCAATTCATTATAATTACATTTTTAGTGTAGAATATATAGTAGTACTTATATTTTAAAATGAGGCAAAAAGAACATATGAAAATATTAATTGTTGGGGCTGGGCCGGTGGGCTGTTATGCTGCGCAGCTGTTAAAAGAAAGAGGATATAAGCCGATAGTATTAGAAGAGCATCCTAATGTAGGCAAGCCGGTGCAATGTGCCGGTATTGTTTCATCAAAACTTATTTCAACTATAACACCATATATATCTGAAGAAGCAATTCTCAGAAAAGTTGACGGATTCGTAATAAATACTCCCTGGACAGAGGAGTTTACTATTAATGTTCCACAAATTGCCTGTATTGTAAACAGGGAAAGATTTGACATAGATATTGGAAGAGGACTGGATATCCGTCTCGGGAGGCGGGTTACAAGAATAACCAGAGAAAATAAAGGTTATTGTGTTTACACAAATCAGAAGGAAGAGTTTGAAGCAGATGTATTGATTGGTGCAGATGGCCCTGATTCAATTGTACGCAAGTACCTGCTTAATATATATAATAGTAAAAGTAATAATAATGAATTTAGAATAATCTATTATTATGGTATGCAGTATCAGATAAAATTAAAGGAAACCTATTCAAAAATTACCAATGGTTTTATACAGGTCTATTTTGATAAGGATATTCCCTTTTTTCTCTGGGTGATACCTGAAAGTAGCAGGGTATTACGTGTAGGAGTTGTTGGTATAAAACCCGGGAATGCAAAAAAGTTATTAGATGATTATATTGATAATAAAAAGATAGAGGGAGAAATATCTGATGTAGTTGCCGGTAAGATAGCCATAGGGTATATACCTACCTATAGTGATAATATTGCCCTGGTGGGAGATGCAGCCTGTCAAATGAAACCATTAACAGGAGGAGGGCTTTCTTTTGGGATCAAATCTGCAAAAATTCTTGCTGATTGCATAGCGGAGCATAAGCTGGAAGAATATGACAGCATATGGAAAAGGAATGTAGGTAAAGAAATAAATTTTGGTTTAAAGGCAAGAGAAATATATGAACAACTGGATGAAGCACAGAAAAAGAAAGTTTTTTTGTTGTTTAAAAAAAATTCTGCTTTTATTGAGCAGGCAGCTGAATTTGACAACCATTCCAGGTTATTCAGCAAAGCCCTTAAAAACCCGCAGTTATTGTTGGATGCAGGTAAATTATTGGTATATTATCTGGAAAACATGCTAAAATGATATTAACAAGAAATAGGAGGGAAAAGTATGAAAGCAATAATATTATGTGCCGGAAAAGGAACAAGGTTAAGACCGCTTACCCATACCAGTGCTAAACATCTTATTCCTCTGGCGAATAAACCTGCCTTAGAGTACGGTATCGAAAAAATAATAGAGTGTGGAATAAATGAAATCGGTATTATTATTGGAGAAGAAACCGGGGATGATATCAGGAGAGAGATTGGTGATGGTGAAAATTGGGGAATTAATATCAGCTATATTTTACAGGAAGAGCCTTTAGGCTTAGCCCATGCGGTCAAGATAGCCCGTGATTTTCTGCAGGAAGAACCTTTTTTGATGTACCTGGGTGACAATTTACTAAAGGACGAAATATCTCAATATCGCAAAAAATTTGAAGAGGGCAAAAGGCAAGCTTTTGTACTTTTGACTCATGTGGAGAATCCTCAGTCTTTTGGTATTGTTGAATTGAAGGACAAAAAGATTGTGCGAATGGTGGAAAAACCGAAAAATCCTTCTTCAGATCTGGCGCTTATTGGAGTTTATTTCTTTGAAAAAACCATTCACGAGGCTATTGATAATATTAAGCCTTCTGCCAGGGGGGAACTGGAAATTACTGATGCTATCCAATGGCTTATTGATAATAATTATGATGTAGAGGCTGAAGTCATTGACGGCTGGTGGAAAGATACCGGCAAACCTGCTGATATTATTGAGGCAAACCGTCTCATATTGGAAGATATTCACCGGGATTTAGGAAATGCCAGCATTGATAGTAAATCAAAAGTATTAGGCAGGGTTAATTTAGGAAAAAATGTAGAAATTATTAATTCAACGATATTAGGCCCGGTGATGATTGGTGATAATGCACAGATAATAAATTCATATATTGGCCCTTTTACTTCATTGTCTAATGCTGTCAGGGTTGAAAATGGTGAAGTCGAATACAGTGTGATAATGGCAAATACTCATATTGAAAATGTAAATTGCCGTATGCAGAATTGCTTGATTGGAAAAGATGTACGTATTTATCGTTCACAAAAAATGCCTATTAATTATGAATTTATACTGGCAGATGACAGCCAGGTAAGGTTGATTTGATAAAACTATTATTTGTAGCAAAGAAAAATTGTACTCAATAATTAAAAAGAAATTCCTGTTTGAAAATAAAATCGAAATGCAGAATCGCCAGTAAGGGATTTTCCTGCTCCAATTGTCAGGGTAAGAGGTGTTCCCCGGGCTTGTTTAAATTTAAAATGCAACTCTGCACCGGCAGAAGCATGGATATTTTGATCAAATGGAATAAAATTTCCTTCCCATGAATTTCCGGCATCTAAAAATAGTGTGCCGGAGATTCTATCTAAAAAGACAGATGCCCAGTCAAATCCGATTTTTTTCTCGACTGACTTGATAGGGAAACGATATTCTGCACTAAAGGATAATAAGTTGTTCCCGCTAAATGCATTTGAGGGGAATCCCCGCAAGGGAAAGCTTCCTCTGTTAACTGAGCTGGGAGAAGTATTGTTAGCATTCCCGCCTAAATAGAAAAGCTCTTCTTTATTTAATTCTCCTGTTGCTGTACCGGCAACCAATCTTAATGCCAGTACCTGATTTTTACCTGAAAGGGGTAAATAATTTCTTCCATCAAATAATACTTTATGGAATGTATCATCACTCCCGATGAGATGATTTGCATGCTGATAACTTAAAGACAATGAATAGCCGGTTTCCGGGCTAATAGAGGACTGGTAAGTTTCTGTATCATTATAGTTATAGCTAAAGATGATAGAATTAATATTCTTGTAAACATTATTGTTATCATTATCGTCACCTGAATTTATACTGTATAAATCATTTTGAAATGCAAAAGAGATATTTTTATTGTAAAAGCGGCCATAATCCTGTTGTGAAGTATAGCCCTCCCGGTGAAAAGTTGTTTTTGCCTGAAATCTTGAAGTAGTTGATTCAGGGTCAAGGAAATTATTCAATCGATTATCTTCAAGCAAGGTTTCTCCCTGCCATGATAATGAATAAATGGGATTGTTATTGGCATAATCGATAAGACTGATATCATAGTAGACCGCTGGACTCATAAGACCTTTGGCTATGGTAAATGGCAAATTATAGAATTGCAGATAATCCTGGGCTATGCTTGAAAAACCCAGGTATAGGTCATTCCGGGTTAAGGTAAGATAGGGAGTCCAGTAGGTTGGCAGGATGCTGTCCCATGGGGAATAGGGTTTAGTTATATTTTGATACAGGGGACGGTTCTCTGTATCACGGTTTTCGCCCTGCAGTGTCTGATACAGAGAACCGTCCCCTGTATCAGTATGGTCAACCGGTTCCCAGAGCAGGTCTTCAGTTTTGGAAAGATGCAGTTCATAACCTGTGGGATGGTATTGTATGAAAGCCATATAATTATTGCAGGGAGATACTGCCGGCTCGAAAGCACCTGTTAGTACATTGGTCATTCTAAACAGTTCTTTATCTTCTATACTATAAGCATACAGGTTATATATTCCGGTCCTGTCTGAAGAAAAGTACAGGTGTTTTCCGTCTGCTGACCAGCTGGGGCTTATATCGGTATAATTATCAATGGCAATGGCATAGGAAGACTCTATCTGGTTATCTTTGTCTAATGCTAAAATATAAATATCCTGGTAACCGTTTTGCCATAAAGAAAGGGCAATATGGCTTCCGTCCGGTGACCAGACCGGATGCGATATCTGTGTGCCATCTTTAAAGTCGGTGAGGTAGATTAAATCAGAAAAAGATAATAAATCCCCCTCTTTATAATTATCAACAGGTATTGCAGTAGAACCAGTATTTAGATTTTTCATAAGGTCCTGGCTAACAGAGAAAAGAACAAGATTATTGGTTCCTGCATTATTGATAACCGCCACAACCTGGTTCCTGGATTTATCCGGATTCCAGCTTGGGTCTTTAATTCTCATTCCGTCTGATATTTTTAACTGCCTGCCTGTTTGCAGGCTGTATAGAAAAATATCGCTGTATTGATAATATTGTTCATATTGAGACAGTCTTGTATAAAGAAGAAATGAATTATCTGGAGACAGGCTATATGAAAACCCATGTCCGTTAACACGATTAATAATAATGTTTTCTTCTTTGCTATTTAGTGAATAACTGCGAATAGTTGGGTATAATTCTAAATTGTTTACTCTGTATAAAATAGAGGTAGAATTATTCCCAGTATTTGTTAGCCATATTGGATTATCAACCCAGTATTTGTGGTTTGTGATTTGGTCAGAAGCGGTAAGAGAACTATTTTGATATACTTCTTCAGCCTGTTTTTGATAATGGCTGAACTGTTCTTCCTGCCACTCCTGGTAAAGCTGTTCCTGGTCAATATTAAGGGTTTTTTTAATTGCCCAGTTCATACCCAGAAGAGGATATGCGCAAAAATATTCACTAATTTTAATTAAGTTTTCTTCACCAAACTTAGCAGCGATATAATGTACCAATGATTGACCGTAAACATAAGGTGCGGTACCTGCTGGCCAGGAAGTTAGGTAGGAACTTTGAAGCAGTTTAAGGTCAATAGGCTCACTTTTTAAAAAATCTGAACGGAGGTACATATCATACCTGGTATCCTGTAATCGGCCACCACTGCTGTTCTGGCTTTCATAATAAATTGCCATACCTTCGGTTGCCCACATGGGCTGCAAGGCATTTGGTGCAATAATTTGTCCTAAAAAAAAGCGAAGAAAGGAAGTTGTCTTAGCGGTCATTTCAAAATGTGCCAGATGAGTATATTCATGGGTTATTACTATCTTAAGCCAATTTTCAAATTTCGTATCAAAGCTTTTAAAATTGGGAGCAGTCAGGTTTATCCTTATTAACCGATGCGGTAAGACAGTAGCAAATCCATAGACAGAATCGCTAAAGTCTTCAAGTATAATTGCTATTTTCCGGTTTTTATGAAAAGGTTCACCAAAATTGGGAGTTATTTGCTCATAAGTCGCTTCGGCTATTTCCAGGACATTAGATGCTGTATTACTGTAGTCGAAATAATATTGGTTGAGTGGGCTTTCACCTGGGAAAATAACTAAAAAATGTGTACTTTCGGTAACCTGCCAATTCAGAGAAGGGTCATAAGTTTTTGATTGAACACAGGTGCTAAAAAGAAAAATTTGTATTAATATTAGTGTTATCAATATCAATGGATTGGATTTAATTAAAAAAATATTCTCTTTTAATTTAATCATTTCTTACTAATCAATTCTCCCTGAGTTATGTTATTATAATTATAACTATAACTTGTTTTGAAATTGCTTACAATAAAAACAAAGAAAAAAATATGATTGTCTTGGAAACTATAACAATATTAAGGTATAATAAAAAAATTCAGAATTGGTCCGGAGGTATACTTTGGCAATAAAAAAAGATAAAAATAAGAAAAATACAGCTGTGAAGAAAAAGAATAAATTATTTGATATTATGTTTTATAGTATAAGTGTTATAGTAATACTTGTTTTACTTTTTATTGGACTCAGACAAAGAGGCTGGTTGCCTTTATGGATTGATAAATTACCATCATCACAAGTTGCAGAGTTATCTGCAGAAACCAGGGAAAGAAGAGCCGGATTTGATATTATTAATGCCCATGAGCATGTCCAAAGTGAGGAGAATATCCCCATGTTAAAACAGGCAATGGAAGACTGCCAGGTTGAAAAAATGGTTATGCTGGGAACCTCTGACTTTACATTTTACCTTAATCCTGATTATGGGTTTACAGGCTATGACGAAAATAATGAAATTATCATAAAAATCAGTAATGAAAATCCTGATGAATTTGCAGCTCTGATAACCATGGATCCCAGGGATGATATGAAACTGGAAAAATTAAAAAGATATATTGATGCAGGGGCGGCAGGAGTAAAGTTATATAACGGACATGGCAGTTTTTATGATTTATTTTTTAAGATGCCATTAGATGAACCAGGAATGATGGAAGTATATGAATATTGTGAAAAAGAATCCATACCAATACTTCATCATATTAATAGCGGGAGATTTTTAGAAGAAATGGAACATGTTTGCCAGGAATATCCGGACCTGGTACAGATTGTTCCTCATTTTATGTTATCTTCCGGCAATTTAACAAGATTAACAAGATTGATGGATACTTATCCACAACTCTATACAGATATAAGCTTTGGCCACCCGGATTTTTTAGTAGCCGGATTTGGAAGGATATCCAATAACTATATTGCCTTTAGAGATTTTATAAAAAAATACCGGGAACGGATTACATATGGCACCGATTTGGTTGTTACGACCTATCAGGCAAAAACACGTGCTTACATAGATGATATACATCTCGCCTATATGGATTTGTTGGAAAAAGAAGAATTTTCATTACCAGGAAGTATTTACAAGATGATGTCTGCCGGTGAGAGGGAAAAGGTTGACCAGGAGAGAGTATTTAAGGGTTTGAATCTGGATGACGAAACGCTTCAGCTGATTTACCATGATAATGCACAAAAATTGTTTTTTCAATAGTATAATATGATACAGTTTTCGGTTTTCAGTAAAATACAAACAATAAAAAGATAAAGGATAATCAATAAATGCAGTCGGTTAGTCCTCCGGTCTGCCGGTCTACCAGTCATTACAAAAGATAAGAAAGAGCAAGATTAGGGGAATAAAAAGGCAGTATTCTTATTGCCGATATGGTATGTGTATTGTATATTAACCATATTTACTGATATTAAATAGCATAAAGCAGGCTTTGAAAAAGATGTGAATCGGTAATTTTTTTTGTATATAATCATATGAGTTTACTGGAATATTTTAGAAAGGGAACATATAAAGAGTGGATTATATATTAGTTGCAGGAATTGCATTTTTTGTGTCATATATTATAACACCCTATATTGCCCGGGTCGGGAAAAAACAAAACCTGGTTGATAACCCTGGCTATCGAAAGATCCATAGTGATTCAGTGCCGAACTTAGGTGGGATTGTTATCTTTTTTGGTTTCATTATAAGTGTATTGCTTGTTATTCCGATAGAGTTTAACACAAGAGGACTGTTAGCCGGTGGTGCTATTATTCTTTTGTTGGGAATAATTGATGATATTGTTGACTTAAGACCCCGTTATAAATTTATAATTCAGATGATACCTGCCTTATTAGTTATTATCTTTAATTATCAACTTTTCAATAATTTTATAATCCTGAAATTATCTGTTTTTGGCATTGCTGGTTATTTATTTTATCCCTTGATATTATTCTGGATTACAGGGGTTACTAACTCGATTAACCTGATTGACGGATTGGACGGATTAGCTTGCGGGGTGTCGGTTATATCCCTGGGAACCCTTTTTTTACTGGGTTTAAATATTAATGGTAATTTTGCGATATATAATCTTCTAACTGTTGCTTTATCAGGGAGCATGCTGGCTTTTTTATATTATAATTTTTTTCCGGCGAAGATGTTTTTAGGAGATTCAGGCAGCACTTTTGCCGGTTATATGATTGCATCAATAGGCTTATTATGGGTGGTCCTGTCAGGGGAAGCTTTGTTATTATTGGTGCCCCTGGTTATTTTGGTTCTTCCGATAGGGGACACACTATTTGCAATATTTAGAAGGTATAGAAATAAAAAACCTATTTTTCAGGCAGATCAGGGGCATTTACATCATCGATTGTTAAAAAAAGGAATTACTCATCGTAATGTAGTGCTGATATTATTAGGAGTTAATCTAATATGCTGCTTAATAGCTTTAGGTATTGCTTATTTTGTGATAAAATCCTGAGTAGTGAAAAATAATTATAATCAGACAACCATCTATAACATTTAATAAATATATAATTAATGAATGTTTACTCAACATTAAAAATATGTTAAAATTAACAAGTTAATAAGTAGCTGTATAATTGGAATTAGCTGCTTAAATTAATAATATAATAGTTAAAAATATGGAAAAGATAAACTACATTTAAATCAATTGTTTTCTTTACTGAAGGGAAATAGTTGATTTTTTATGATTTTTGTTTATAATCAGCATGATAAACATAATTTACAGATAGTAACTTCTGGAGGGATAATTGGCTGAATGGTTTGATGTTATAGTCAGAATATCAGGAATATGCCTTGCTGGAATATTAATGATATTCCTGGGCAAGTACGACCAAAAGAAAAAACTTTCTCCATGGCTAAAAGTTATCTTGCAGGGAATTATTTCCGTTATAGTTATCCTGGTGGGGGTAAGGATAGAATTTTTAAGGGATTCTTCCGGTAGTTACTTGTATCTTGCAAACTTATCCATTCCCTTAACTATAGCGTGGTTGCTGATTATTACAAATTCTGTAGGACAAACCAACGAATTAAGCAGCCTGACACCAATTATAGTTTTTATAGCTTCTGTAACCTTTTTGATTGTATCGGTCTTTCAGAGACAGGGTCTGATATTGGCAGAGATATTATCCGTACTGCTGGCAATATTTTCTTTGTTTGTTATTTATCTTAAGAAAAAACAACTTAATAATAGTATTGGTTTTTCAAAATATTATATGTTTTTTGGCTTTATGTTAGCCATTATTGCGATTGTGGGTGTGCTCAAAAGCACAGCTGCACTTACATTATTGACACCATTTTTAATTTTAGGGTTGCCGATAATTGACGCCTCTTATTCATTTTTTTCCGGGTATTTTAATGATAGTTATTTAGAGGCTATGAATGAAAGTAAAATAATACAGCAGCTTATAAGCCAGGGTTTCTCCCTGAGAGGATCTAAAGCCATAATAGTTTTTACAAGTGTTTATTTAAGTATAATCGCAATAGTTATATCAGTTTGGGAAAATGTTTATTTATTTACCGGAATGACTGCCCTCTGGTTTGTAGGATTTCATTGGCTAAAAACTCAAGTTGCAAATGGAAATAATATAATTACAGTTGATAATAAAAGGCAAAAAATAGAATTGTTTGATGTACCGATTGACCGCATAAATTGTAACCAGGCTATGGAAAGAATTGATAAATTTATTTCAGAAAAAAACCCTTCTTATGTAGTGACACCTGATACCCTGGCTGTTTTACGGGCACGGAAAGATAAAAAATATCTCAGCATTACAAAAAAAGCAAGCCTGGTAACTCCTGACGGGTCAGGATTATTATGGGCCACTGCAACGCTGGAAAATCCCCTGATAGAAAGGATTACCGGCATAGATTTAATAAATAGGATTTGTCAATCTTCTGTGGAGAAAGGATATCGGCTTTTTCTGTTAGGTGCAAAAGAGGATATAATAAATAAGGCTGTGGTTAATTTAGAGAAAAAATATCCCGGGATTAATATTGTCGGATTTCATCATGGATATTTTAAGCAAGAAGGATATACGGGCAACCAATATGAGAAAAATGAAAAAGATATAATAAGAGAGATAAAAGAGAAAAAACCTGACTTTTTGTTAGTGGGATTAGGAGTACCGAAACAGGAAATATGGATATCAAAATATAAAGATTTACTGAACGTTCCAGTGTGTATTGGCATCGGAGGAAGTTTTGATGTTTTATCTGGCAAAATACCCAGAGCTCCCTTATGGATGCAAAATCACGGTATGGAATGGATTTACAGATTAATAAAAGAACCGAAACGAATTAAAAGAGTGATTGCTTTACCCTATTTTATGTGGTTAATTATCTTAGGAAAAATTGAATTATATTTTAGAGTAAACGAGTAGATATATAGTTTCCATATTTTCTTATTCATTTAAAGACCTAATCTGCATTATTATTATAGAATAATAAATCATACCCGAAATTAGTTCAGTGACAATAATCCACCACTATATAGTCTGAAAAAAATAGAGCTTTACATAATTATCGGATTTTAATATTTAATTTGTGAGTAAATAATGTAATATAAAATATTTTAATATAAGGAATTGTAGATAATGATGTTATTGGTTAAGGCAGGCATAATACTTATAACTATGGCAATAGAACTGCTCTTTGCCAGTATTGTAGAAATAGATGTTATAAAACCGGATTTTATACTGATTGTAGTTATTTGCATATCGTTTATATCGGGAGCGGAAGAAGGCACTATCTTTGGTTTTGCAGGCGGTTTGCTGAAAGATATATTTTCAGTTCACTTGCTTGGTATTAATGCCCTGACTAAGACATTAATCGGATATGTTGCAGGTACTATAAGGGAAAAAATATTTTCACATCATATTATCTGGATAGCTGCAATATCTGCTTTTGTTTTTACAGTAATTAATAATGTAATGACATATTTTTTACTGAAATCCCTTTATTCCAACTATAATTTTGATGCCAATTTCAAAAATATTACAATAACTCAAGCTTTAATCAATGCCATTGTTTTGCCGTTATTTTTTATCGGGATAAATAAAATATTTTATTATTTTAGGCGAAAGAATAAGTAAACTATGTTTAAACAGGAAAATAATAAGGTAACAAAAGATCTTACTGTAAAAAGACTGGGAAGTCTTTTTACCTTTATAATATTTTGTTTTTCAATATTTTTTATAAACTTATGGTACTTACAAATTATAAAGGGGCAGGAATACCAGCAGAGGGCAATGAGTAATTGTATCCGTTCTCTGGTTGAAGAGGCACCCAGGGGCGAAATATATGACAAAGAAGGAGTACTATTGATAACAAATCGACCATCGGTTAATCTCTCTGTAATTCCGGCAGAAGTAGATGATTATCAACTATTATCAAGTGAGATAAGTACAATTATTCCTGTTGAAGAATCACTGATTGCTGAAAAATTTCAAAGGACAAAATATAATCCATTTCAATCCCAAACAATTAAAAGAGATCTCGACAAAGAGCAAATTGTTGCTATTGAAGAGCAAAAATATAAATTCAAAGGAACCATTCTGACAGTACAGCCTGAAAGAAAATATCTTTATGATAGTTTGGCATCTCATATATTGGGGTATGTTAACGAAATAAGTGTAGATGAGTTAAAGTCTACCGGGTATAGCCATCTTTCTGGAGGAGATATAGTTGGGAAAAGCGGAATCGAGAGATACTATGATTCTTACCTGAGAGGGGAAAAAGGTAACAAGGAAGTCGAAATAGATGCATTGGGAAGAGAAGTATTAACACTGGAAGAAATTGAGCCAATTGCCGGTAATGATATTTTTTTAACAATTGACAGTCATCTACAGGCATTTATTGAAAATATGATTATCGGAGAGAAGAGTGCAATTATAGTAAGTGAAGTACAAACCGGAAAAATATTAGCTATGGTCAGTCAGCCAGGTTATAATCCAAATATCTTTACTCAACAAATTTCTGTTGAACAATGGCAGGAAATATCCCAAAGTACCGAAAATATCTTATGTAATCGTAATATTCAAAGTATTTATCCTCCCGGGTCAATATTTAAATTAGTGACCGCAATTGCTGTTTTGGAAGAGGGGCTTGTTAATTTGAATGAAAAAATATATTGCCCAGGTTACTTTGAACTGGGAGACTCAAGATTTAAATGCTGGAGAGAAACAGGTCATGGAAACCAGACATTCCTGGAAGCGATCAGTAATTCCTGCAATGTCTTTTTTTATAATATGGGACAAAGACTTGGTATAGATAAATTAAGCCAATATGCGGCAATGCTGGGATTGGGAGAAAAAACAGGAATCGATTTACCCGGGGAATTAGAGGGCTTGCTGCCTTCTCAAGACTGGAAGAAAAGAACGCTAAACCAAATATGGTTTCCAGGGGATACGGTAAATCTTTCTATTGGCCAGGGTTATTTAGTGACCACTCCATTTCAAATACATACTATGCTTAGTATTATTGTGAATGACGGTATTAAATACAGACCTTATCATGTAGAAAAAATAATATCTCAATCAGGAGAATTAGTAGAACAATTTATGCCGGAAATAATGGGAAAAACTGATATATCTGCTGAAACTTTTCAAACAGTTAAAAAAGGTATGAAAATGGTTATTGAGAGTGGGACAGGTAAAAATGCTCAAGTTGAAAACATGGAAGTTGCAGGTAAAACAGGTACTGCCCAGAATTCTCATGGTGAAAATCATGCCTGGTTTGTTGGATATGCTCCTTATCAGGACCCGGAAATATGCATAACAGTATTTGTGGAGCACGGAGGAGATGGCAGCCAGGCCGCTGCTCCTCTTGCACGTGAGATTATTCAGGAATATTTTATAAACAAAAATGTTAAAACCCAGGATCAGGTAAATTAATTGTTAATAGTAAAGAGGTTTCAAGATAATAATGAATAAAACAGCTTCTTTCTCAGGATTTGGATGGGCTTCCTTAATGAGAGGCTTTCGCATAATTAAACATATTGATTATACTCTTCTCTTTATTGTCTTGCTTTTGTGTTCAATTGGTTTACTGGTTATATACAGCACAACTAATATTCAAATAACCGATATCGGTTCCCCGGTCTTTTTTCATAAACAGTTGTTGTACATTGCTGCAGGCCTGGTGATGTCAATTTTAATAGCAACCATTGATTACCACGAAGTGGAAAAAATATCTGCACCCTTATATATATTATCAATATTATTATTGATATATGTAATATTTTTTGGAAGGGTATCAGGTGGAGCTCAGCGCTGGATTGTAATTGCCGGTTTTGACTTTCAGCCAACAGAATTTGCAAAAATTACATTAATAATATTTTTAGCAGATTTTTTCAGCAGGCAGAAAGATAAATTGTCTTATCCCGTATATTTTATAGCACCTTTTATATTTACAGGTATCCCGATGCTTCTTATTTTTAAACAGCCTGATCTGGGTAGCTCAATGATATTTTTAGGTATATTATTATTTATGATATTTATAGCAGGAATCAGATGGAAGCATATTATTATAATGGCTTTGTTGTTTTTATCTTCATTTCCTATTATGTGGTCATTTTTAAAAGATTATCAAAAGAATAGAATAATTTTATTTATAAATCCCAACCTGGACCCATTGGGAGCCGGGTATAATGTGATACAATCAAAGGTGGCAATAGGGTCCGGTGGATTATTTGGACAGGGAATTTTTAGCGGGATTCAAAGCCAGTTAAAATTTTTACCTGCTCAACATACTGATTTTGTATTTTCTGTAGTTGGTGAAGAGATGGGGTTTGTTGGAGCGGTAATATTACTGGTATTATTTATATTTTTGATATGGAAGGGTATAAAGATTGCACAGGAGGCGGTTGATTTTTTGGGAACATTTTTAGCAGCTGGTGTGGTTGCATTCTTTTTTTTACACGTTTTAATAAATGTAGGTATGGCGATGGGTTTGATGCCTGCAACCGGGTTGCCGTTACCATTTATCAGCCATGGCGGAACCTTCATGATAAGTAATTTTATCGGGATAGGTATCTTGCTGAATGTTCATATAAGAAGTATTTATTCCTGATTAGAAATGTATTAAATTTATCTTAATTATTATAAAAGATAAGATATAGAAAGGATTATACGCTGAATAGGAAAAAAGAGAATATAGAGAATATACTTAAGAAAGAAATACTTGGAAATGTAGAAAAACCTGGTAGGTACATTGGTAAAGAGTATAATCAGATTGTTAAAAAAGATAATATTGGTACTGTAAAAGTAGCCCTGGCTTTTCCTGATTTATATGAGATAGGAATGAGCTATCTGGGTTTTAAAATTCTTTATGATATTATTAACAAACGTGAAGATGCCCTGGCAGAGAGGGTTTTTGCACCTGCTGAGGATATGGAAAAACAGATGTTAGAAAATAATATTCCATTATTTTCACAGGAATCTTACAGACCATTAAATGAATTTGACATTGTTGGATTCAGCTTACAGCATGAATTATGCTATACAAATGTATTACATATGTTGAATATTGGCAATATACAATTAAAAGCAGGTAAAAGAAGTGAAGATGAACCTCTTGTAATTGCCGGAGGCCCAGCCACTTTTAACCCTGAACCATTAACAGATTTTATTGATTTATTTGTTATAGGTGATGGGGAAGATATTATTAATGAGATTATTGCTGTATATAGTTCATGGTCAAAAAAAGGAAAGAAAAGCGGGAAAAAAGGACTTTTACAGGAATTGGGTAGCATACAGGGTATATATATTCCTTCCTTTTATACAGTTGATTATTATCCTGATGGAACTATTAAATCTTTTTCCTGCAGGAATAAGTATGCAAAAGAAAAAATAACCAAAAGAATAGTAGCCGACTTGAACTCTGCACCATTTCCAACATCTCCTATTGTGCCAAATATTGATATTGTTCATAACAGAATTACCCTTGAAGTGTTCCGTGGATGTACCAGGGGTTGCCGATTCTGCCAGGCTGGAATGATATACAGGCCGGTAAGGGAGCGTTCTGAAGAAAATCTTCTGAAGCTGGCTGAAGAGTCACTGAAAAATACAGGGTATGAAGAAATTTCTTTATCATCATTAAGTTCAAGTGATTATAGCAGGGTTTCCAGTTTAATTAAAGAGTTAGTTGACAGGTATGAAGAAAAAGGGGTAGGAGTTTCTCTTCCATCATTGAGAATAGACAGTTTTTCAGTACAGCTGGCAAGAGAGACTCAGCGTGTTAGAAAAACCGGACTTACCTTTGCTCCGGAGGTTGGAACTGACAGATTGAGTAATACGGTTAATAAAAATGTAACTGAAAATGATTTATACAATACTGTTCAATATGCTTTTAATGAAGGGTGGAGAAGGGTTAAGTTATATTTTATGATTGGATTACCTACTGAAACCCGGGATGATATTGACGGAATTATTCAAATGATTAAAAGAGTGGAAAAAATCGGCAGGAAAACCGTAGGTGCTCGATTTTCTCTAAATGTAAGCATAAATGCTTTTGTGCCAAAGGCTCATACGCCTTTTCAGTGGGTGGGACAGGAAAAAGAAGAAATACTGATAGAAAAATTTAATTATATTGGAAAAAAGATTCGTAGTAAAAATATTTCTTATAGTTTCCCTGATACTAAAGAAAGCCTGCTGGAGGCAGTTTTTGCCAGGGGTGACAGGCGGTTAAACAGGGTAATAGAAGAAGCTTATCAGGCAGGATGTAAATTTGATTCATGGCGGGAATTTTTTAACTTTGACAAATGGAAAGAGACATTTCAGAAAAATCACCTTGATATTTCTTTTTATGCTAACCGGGAAAGAAAAGAAGAAGAAATAATGCCCTGGGATATAATTGATTGCGGGGTATCCAAAGAGTACTTCTGGCTTGAATGGAAAAAGGCTATTGAAGGCAAAACAACCCGGGATTGTCGGACTGCTGATTGTCAAGGGTGCGGATTACAGAAGATTTGTAAAGAAATTTCGAAGAAATAAAGTAAAATAATGTTGTTAAATACGTTATAATATAAATAAAGAGAGCAAGTAAATGTCCTATTCGTATCGTTTAAAATATAAAAAGGACGGTCCGCTGAAGTTTATATCACATCTGGATTTAAATACACTATTCAGCAGGACTGTAAGAAGAAGCCAATTGCCTGTGGAGTTAACACAGGGTTTTAATCCCAGGTATAAAATATCTTTTGGCCCGGCTTTGCCATTAGGATTTGTCGGGTTGCAGGAAGTCCTTGATATAAATCTGTTAAATGAATTAGATAAAATTCAAATAAAGGAAAGCATTAATAAATTTGCCCCACAGGGTTTAGAGATTTTAGACATAGAAGCGGTTACAGAAAATAAAAACACATTGAGTCATATTTTAAGGTATGCTGTTTATCTTATCAAAATAGAATATAATTCAAACAATTACGACAATAAAGAAAGTGAATTAACAGAATTGGTCAACTCTAATATTCAATGTTTCGTAAGCCAGGAGAGTATTATTACTGAAAAAAGGACCAAAAAAGGACTAAGGGATGTAGACTTAAAACCTTATATTGAAGGTATGGAAACAATACCTGTTGATGAGAAAAATTGCTTATTAATTAAATTGATTATTGATATTCAATATAAAGGGAGTATTAATCCGTTAATAATCATAAATAAATTTTTCGGAATGTTCAATGAGAAAGAATTGTTTTCTATAAGAGAAGCAACCAGAGAACAGATTATGACTAAATAAGATATGATAAATTAATATAAATGATTTATAGGGATTATTTGTATTTAATATTTATTTTAAGTTTATAAAATTTTAAAATAGGAAGGTGATACATGAAATATGGAGATTAAAGGAAAACAAGTTATTATTGATAGTGGATTAAGTGAAGAGCGTGTCGCTATTTTAGAAAATAATAAATTAGTTGAGATACATATAGAAAGACTGGAAGATAGGAAAATTATTGGAAATATCTACAAAGGAAAAGTAAAAAATGTCTTGCCGGGAATTGAAGCTGCTTTTATTGATATCGGTATTGATAGAAATGCATTTTTACACCTGAATGACTTAGAGCAATCTGGTACTACTAATAACGATAAAAAAATTGATGTTAATGAACTAATTAAAGTAGGACAGGAGATAGACGTTCAGGTGGTAAAGGAAGCCATTGTACCGAAGGGTGCAAGAGTAACAACCGATATCAGTCTGCCGGGACGCTATCTGGTATTAATGCCGAACAATAAAGGAATTGCTGTTTCCAGAAGGATAGAGCAGGATGAAGAAAAAGATAGATTAAAAAAAATAGTACAGAAAATCAAACATAAGGATTTTGGTTTTATTGTAAGAACAGCGGGTATTGGTAAGAATGAAGAAGATTTTGCTCCTGATATGGACTTACTGGTACGACTCTGGACCAAAATACAAAAAAGAAGTAAGAAAGCAAAAGCTCCAATGCTTTTGCATGAGGATTTAAATCTGACATACAGGGTTATACGGGATCTGTTTACTGAAGATATTGATGAATTTGTGGTTAACACAAAAAAAGATTACCAAAAAATAGTCAGCTTTCTTGATACTCTGTCACTTCTTGATTTGAAACCGCGTGTTTCCTATTATAATGGTGATAAGCCAATCTTTGAAGAATATAATATAGAAAAAGAAATAAACCGGGCTTTAGAGAAAAAAGTATGGATAAAATGCGGGGGATATCTGGTCTTTGATGAAGTGGAAGCCCTGACTGTTATTGATGTAAATACCGGAAAGTATGTTGGCGGAAAAAAGATGAAAAACACTATATTGAAAACCAACATGCAAGCTGCTGAAGAGATAGCCAGGCAATTACGTCTTAGAGATATCGGGGGAATAATTATCATTGATTTTATTGATATGGATAACAAGGAAGATCAGGAAAAGGTCATGAAAAAGCTGGAGGATGCGCTTAAAAAAGATAAAACAAAGACTAATATAGTTCAAACATCTGAATTAGGGCTTGTGGAAATGACTCGCAAACGATCGAAGAGAGATTTGGATTCTTTATTAAGAACTTCCTGCCCGTATTGTTCCGGTAACGGAAGGGTGTTTTCTATTGAAACAGTAAGTAATCAGGTTATGCATAAACTGGAAGATCTAAGCATTCACTCCAAGGCAGAGGCAATTCTATTAGGGGTGCATCCAAAAGTTGAAGAAGAACTTGCTGGTAGCAAAATGATGTTAATAAAACAACTGGAAAAAGATTACCGGAAGTCAATTTATATTAAGCCATTAAGTGACTTGCATATTGAAAAAATCAAAGTAATTGCTGTTGGCAGGAAAAAAGAAGTTAAAAAAATTGTAAAGATTTTATAAGAGTAAATAGTGTTAAAATAATAACTGGTTATGGAAAAATAGATGATTAGCGCTATTAATATTTAGACACATATTTTAACAAATGCAAAAAAAGAAAAAATGATTTGACATGTATTATCATATATGATAAATTTTATAAGCCAACTAACGCACTGAATAGGCTGTAAAAGCTTTTATTATGGCTGCCTATTCAGGCGATTTTTTAAGCAGGAGGAAAATGCTAAATGCATGCAGTTATCGCAACGGGAGGAAAACAATACATAGTTGAAGAAGGTAATGTTATCAAGGTTGAAAAACTTGAAGCAAAAGAGGGCGATAAGATAAAGTTTGATCAGGTATTGATGTTAGAGAAAGACGGAGAATACCAGTTTGGTCGGCCATTATTAACTGATAGCTATGTTGAAGGTGTAGTGTTAAAACAGGGAAGGGCAAAAAAAATAGTAGTATTTAAATATAAACCAAAGAAAAAATACCAGAAAAAAGCAGGGCATCGACAGGCCTTTACCGAAGTTAAGATTGAAAAAATAAGCGACAGCAAATAGAATTACTAATTGAAAGTTACAGCTTTTAAAGAGAGGTGAGATTATATGGCTCATAAAAAAGGACAGGGTTCAGCTAAGAACGGTCGCGATAGTATATCGAAACGTTTAGGAGTAAAGAAATTTGGCGGTCAGCTGGTAAAAAGTGGTAATATTATTATCCGACAGAGAGGTACCCGGATTTTACCAGGTAAAAATGTAGGCCGTGGCAATGATGATACATTATTTGCATTAATTGACGGATATGTTGATTTTCAGAACAAAGGTAAAAATAGAAAACAGGTTTCTGTCAAGGCGTTGGAAGAATAGTTATATAATTAATTCAACAAAATATACCCTGGGTTTTGAAAAAGCTCAGGGTTTTTTGTTATAAATTAAAAATACACATATTACGAAATATAAAAAATATATAAAAGGATTATAATGTTTTCAGATAAGGTTATTATATTTGCAAATGCCGGTAACGGCGGTAACGGATCTGTAAGTTTCAGAAGAGAGCGCTTTGTTCCCAGAGGAGGTCCTGATGGAGGTGATGGCGGGAAAGGCGGAAATATAATTATTCAGGCTGACTATCACACAAGAACACTGATTCAGCTTTACCGAAGCCCCCATTGTAATGCAGAAGATGGAGGGAATGGCAGAGGGCAAAAAAAGAACGGTAAAGATGGACAGGATTTGCTGCTTAAGGTACCTGTGGGAACTGTTGTAGAAGACACTGAGAAAAATGAACTCCTTGCAGATCTCTCTAAGCCCGGAGAACAAATACTTGTGGCCAAAGGCGGTGCTGGCGGAAAAGGGAACTATCGTTTTAGAGGTTCACAGCGACAGGCTCCTATGTTTGCTCAAAGAGGGGAACCGGGAGAAAGAGTAAAATTAAGGCTTAACTTAAAACTAATTGCTGATGTTGGGCTTGTCGGATTTCCCAATGCAGGAAAGTCTACTCTTCTTTCACGGGTTTCTGCTGCAAAACCAAAAATTGCTGATTATCCTTTTACTACAATCGAACCCTGTTTGGGTGTTGTGCAGGTAGATGAAGAAAATTCTTTTGTAATTGCAGATATTCCGGGTTTGATTGAAGGAGCTCATCAGGGTGTTGGAATGGGCACGCGATTTTTAAAACATATCGAAAGAACAAAGGTATTAATACATCTTATCGACGGCTCTCTGATAGTATTTCACAATAATGATAAGTTGTTTCAGAATTATCTTATTATAGAAAATGAACTAAAACAATATGCCGATATTTTACAGAAAAAGGAAAAAATTGTTGTAATAAATAAATATGATTTACCGGAAGTAAAAGAAAAGGAAGAATTTATAAGAAAGCAATTTTCAAAAGAAAATGTTCCGGTGATGTTCATATCAGCAATCAGCGGTGAAGGTGTAGATGGACTTATTTATGAGTTGCAGAAACTAATATCTATTGCTGAAAAAAAGGAGAGCAGAAAAATATTTACCAAAAAGGAAGAGCTGGCTCATTATCGATATGAGCCGGATTTTGTCGTTACAAAAGAAGGTGACACATTTATTGTTAAAGGGAATACAATAGTTAAGATGGTGAATAGGTATGATCTGCAAAATCCCCAGGCATTAGAATACTTTCAAAAAATATTAAAAAAAACCGGGGTTGAAAAAGCCCTGAAAAATAAAGGAATAAAGGACGGGGATAAGGTAAAAATTGGAGATACAGATTTTTACTTTTATTCATAGATACTGTATAATATTATGTTAAATAAAATAAATCTTGCTGGTATAATAATAAGCATATAGAAATAATTATGTAAAGGATAAAAATGATTTACTGGTTTAAGCTATTTAAAAAATATTATAAGGTTAACCAATTCCAAAGCCAATTATTAACCTGGTTTATTGCTATTGGTTTAATAATATTCACAGCAGTACCAGAGATAATTGCATCTCCAGCACCAGATATAGCAATCTATTATTTCAACAATCAAACCGGAGATGAAGGTTTGCAGTGGTTAGAAGAAGATTTGGCTGTTACAATAAGTCAATCTTTATCAAAAATTGATCAGGTAAATCTTATGCCATTGTCTGAAATAAATACAATAGCTGATCAAGGGCAATACCAAAATATGGTTCAAAAGAAAGACTCGATATCATTTGGTCATTTAGCCAATCTTTTGAAGGTTGATTTGATATTTTCCGGGAACTATTTCCAGGATGCTGAAGGTCAGATTGATTTGGATTTATTAATGTATGCTTCTTCCACCGGTCATTTGGTTGAATTTCGCAGAATTTCAGCTCCCCTGGACGATTTATACAATTTAAAAGAAAGAATAATCAGAAATATATTACAGGAATCCGATATTGATCCAAACAGAGTTCCCTTGGAGGCTATCATAGAAGCTGAAATTGTTGAAATAGAGACTGATGTAGCTGAAGAAATGCCTCCTGATATGCCTGTTGTCGAAGAACCCCGCAGGGACCTTGCTCAAATTGCATCACTTTTTCTGGATGACCAATCAGCTTCAGAGTATTATAAAAAAGCTTTAGAATTAAAGGAAAAGGCTATTTTAGAATATGGAGGTGCTGATTATCCCAGCAAACCATTGTGGAATGAGGCAATTCAAAATGCAACAAAAGCTGTTGAGTTAGACCCTGATTTTGCCGATGGTTATTATCTGTTATATGAAATTTTTCGAAAAACAAAGTGGATTGCCCGGGAAATAGAAAGTCTTGAACTATATGTGGATACTGTACAGAGAACCGGTAAGCAGGTTAATAATATTGAATTTTCTATATTGCTTACCAGGCTTGCTCATTTGAAGTACAATGCCGGTGACCCTTCATCTGCTGTCTACTATTTAGAGAAGGCAATATCATATAATCAAAACGATATTGATGCCCGGTCATATTTAATGAGGATTTATTATGACACCGGACAGGGGACAAAGGCATTGCAGCAGGCAGAGGCGATTAAAAGAATTCAGCCGGAAAGCATTGAACTGGATTGGTTTGCAAGTAGAACGCAAAGAATATCAATATTTGGCCAGCAAGCCTTCGAGAGTTATGAAAGAGGGTATAATTCTTATATTGTAAAAAATTACAGTGAGGCCATAAATTATTTAGAACAGGCAATCAGTATGGCTCCTGCATTTAAGGATGCCCATTATTATTTAGGTTTAAGCTATTATCACTATGGAAATTTAGATGGAGCAATTCGCCATTGGGAGGAAGCAGTCAGGTTAGACCCGTTTGACAATCATGCCAGGATTTATTTAAATAAAGCGCTTGAAGAAAAAGAATACGGGAGAGATGCTGTCTGGAGATTTAATGAGGGTTATGAGCACTATATAGCCGGCGAATATGAGGACGCTTTAGCCGTATTCAAATCATCCACTCAGTTGAATCCTAATTTTGAAAAGGCGAGAACGTTTTTAATGCGCACATATTTCCATTTAGACCGCATGGATGAATATGCGGAAGAGAGAAGAAGAATTGGTGAAAACATTGAATATACCGGAGGAATGGAGAGAGAGTTTTACCAGTTAGGATATGATTTTTACTCAATAGGTGATTATAATGTAGCATTGGAAAAATTAAGAGAATCATTAGAGATAAATCCTGATTATTTAGAGGCAAGATTTTTAATTGCTGAAACCCTTTACCAGCTAAAAGATTATCATGAAGCAAATATTCATTATAAATATATAATTGATAATTACCCCAATAGTGAGTATTATGAAAATTCTTTATTGGGAAGCGGATGGTGTTTATATTTACTTGAAGAATATCCCCAATCTGAAGAACATCTTAAGCTGTTAATAGATAATTTTCCAAAAAGCCCTTTATATGAAGAGGGGATTTATAAATTAGGAAGAGTCTATTTTGTTCAGGAGAAATACCCCCTTGCAATTCAATTATATGAGGGATTATTAGACTCAGAATCATCCGAATATGATTTGGTAGATATAAAATATATCCTGGGTCAATCATATTTCTGGTTAGAAGACTATGAACAGTCAAAAAAATATCTGCTGGATATCATAGAGAATAATCCAGGTTTTAAACAGATAGACGAGACAAAATATTATTATAGTTTTACATTATTCAGGGAAGAAAGATATCACGAAGCTATGGGTGTTTTAGAAAAGTTGCTGGAGAAGAAAAACAGTCCAGTAGAAAATGAGGCAGCATATCTTTTAGGAAGGACATTGCTTGAGCAAAGAGAATATGATAGAGTTATTGAAATTAATAGTTCTTTGATAGAAAAGGATGCAGTAGAAGAATATATATTGGAAAGAGCGTTATTTGATTTAGGTTTATCATATTCCCGAAAAGATGATGATGAAAATGCAGTGCCCTATTTCCAGCGTGTTATTAAAGAATTTCCACTGGGAGAGCTTGCAGGCTTAAGTAAAATTGAGCTCGCTCAAAGTCTTTATCACCTTGGAAAATACCAGGATTCAATTGATGTACTGGAAGATACAAACACAAAAGAAGCTATGGAAATTAAACTTGATTCTGCAACAAGACTGGGTGATGAGGAATTATTGCTTTCACTGTATAAGGAGGCTGAAGAGATATATCCTGATGGTGATTTATCTGTAGATGGATTTTATGCTCTGGCAAAAACACAATTTGAAAGTAATAAGTACCAGGAGGCAATTGAAACCTTTATTATGATTGAAGGCATGGATATTACTGAACAGATGAGAATGGAAATAAATTACTGGAAAGGATTGAGTTTTTACAGGCTGGCGGATTATAATCAGGCTAAAGATAATTTTCAGAAAGTTGATTATCTGGAAGAAAGCGAAATTTCTGCAAGATCTCTATATATGTTAGCTGAAACCTGTTATCAGCAGGCAGACTTTAAGTCAGCAATTACTTATTATAAAGATTTTTTACAACACTATGGTACCCATTCATTAACAGAGCATGTTCAATATAGTATTGCCTGGAGTTACTTAAATGATAAAGATTATCAGAATGCATTGTTATCATTCCAGGAGCTCATACAGCAATACCCTGATAGTTCATTTATAGAGGAAAGTGTTTTTCTTACTGGAAAGATAAACTATTTAATATCTGATAATAATAACTCTATGACAAAATTAACAGGTTTTATTGATAAATATCCGGATAGTGAATATCTGGAAGAGGCTATTTATATTATTGCTCAGATTGTACTGGAAGACCAACAGTGGATTGATAGCATATTATACTTTGAAAGGCTAATAAATAATTACCCCGATAGCCGATATATGCCCGGTTCCCTTTATGGGCTTTGTTTGAGCTATTATAAAAAAGAAGAATATAACAAGGCTGTTTCTGCAGGTGAAAGGTATTTAAATTCCTACCCGGGTGGCACTTTTAAATGTGATATATTGTATATCTCTGCTATCAGCCAGCAGGAATTAGGAAACATGGATGAGGCATATAATTATTACACACAGATTGTAAATGATTGTCCTGACAGCAGCTATTCAGATAGTGCACAAGAACAATTAGATTATCTTAATGACTTATTGTAAAAGCTTTATCAAAAAAGCATAACATATTAATTGTCAAGGCAAAAAAGTTAAGATTTAAAAAGAAATTAAAAAATTATTTATAGATATTAGAGGAGGCAACTATTTAATGTTTGAACTATTTAATAAGGGCGGTTTCTTAATGTACCCGATATTTTTCAGTTCTTTGCTGGCTATTGCTATTTTTTTTGAAAGAATGTTTTACCTGAAGAGTATTAAAACATCAACAAGAAAATTTGGCAAAAGAATCAGTGATTTAATCAGAAAGGGAAACATTAATTTTGCAATATCCGCCTGCAGAAAGAATATTACACCTATCTCCCAGATAATCCTGGCAGCACTATTAAAATATGGCAGTTCGAGGGATGAGATAAAGGAGACTATTGAAGACACTGCCAGACATGAAATTACAATATTGGAAAGAAATTTACCTATATTGTCTACTGTCGGCAATATTGCTCCTTTGTTGGGCTTATTAGGAACTGTTTTTGGTATGATTAAAGCTTTTCAGGTTGTGTCAGTCGTTGGAGTGGGTAATCCGGAAGCTTTAGCAGGTGGAATTTCTGAGGCATTACTGACTACTGCATTTGGTCTTTCAGTGGCTATTCCTACGATTGTTGCTTATAATTACCTTGCACACCGTGTGGACAGACAGGTTAAAGAAATGGAATCCACATCTATAGAAATACTGGAATTATTATCTAATAATAAAGAAGAAAAAGAGGAAGGTGTGAAATTAGATGAAATTTTATCACATCAGTAAAAAAACTATTGGTTTTGATATTACACCCTTAATTGATGTGGTTTTCTTATTACTTATTTTCTTTATGCTGACTACTACATTTATAAATGTTGAAAGCGGTGTAAAAGTAGACCTTCCAAGCGGGGATTTTGCCGAGGTGAGTGAGAAGCAAAATCTTGTTGTTTCCATTACTGAAAATAATGTTCTATATCTAAATAACAGGTTAATTGATCCTAATAATTTATCAGAGTACATAAGAGAGGAAATTGGCAATAATGTAGATACATTGGTTGTATTGGAGGCAGATCAGAATATTACTCATGGAAAAGTGGTTAGGGTAATGGATTTAATAAAAAAAGGCGGAGCTGAAAAAATAGCCATTGCAACCAAGCCAATTGAAGAAAATTGATAATTCTTTTGAAAAATTGTTAGAAAACAGGGTGATTAATTGAAAAATACTATTGGATATAGAGCAAAAAGAAGAAAAGTAAAGCAAAAAAGTTTTTTAGGCCGTTCTTTTTTGATTTCTGTGATTATAAATATATTGTTTATATTTGCCTTCAGCAATTTAATTACCTTTGACATTTTTGATTTACCACCTGAGGAAGAGATCATTGAAGTAACCATGATGGAGTTGCCTGCTGCCAGGACGCCTGTATCACCAAGACCGGAAATAATCAGGGAAGAGCCGCTTGCAGAAATGGATGTGAAGCCGAAAGTAGATCCCATGATGCCTGAACCGGCTCAAATACAGGAAGTAGAGACACTGCACGAGATAGAAGAGCAGGTTGAAATTGAAGAGAGTACCCCAAAGGTCGAAGTAAAGGTTCCGGAAATTGAAATTCCTGCTGAGGAAGACATTGCGCCAATAAAGGAAGAAATTGCATTGAGGCAGGATGTACAGATGGCAGCAAGGGAGATTGACCCATCTTTAACCAGCAGAAGAGAAATTGAAGGCCAAATGCTGGAAGAGGGTAGTTATGAAATGCAGGCAAATTTAGGCACGGAAGGTCGTGAGCGTATTGAGTCAACATATGGTTCAGTAGTAACTCCCGGAAGAATAACCAGTTTACCTGATGCAATTGAAAAAGAATCACCTTTTGGCAATAGACCATTAGCGGTTATGATTGATAATGCAAGTTTTGCCCGCCCACAAAGTGGTTTGGACAAGGCAGATATTGTTTATGAAGTGCTGGCTGAAGGCGGAATCACCAGATTTTTAGCCATATATGCAACCAAAGAAGCTGACAAAGTAGGTCCTGTACGGAGTGCCAGACCTTATTTTATAACCAAAACATTAGAACATAATGCTATTTATGTTCATGCCGGGGAGAGCCCGGATGCGGCAAGGTTTATTCGGGAAGAGAGAATTGACGATATTAATGAATTAGTCCATTTTCAGCCATTCTGGAGAAGTCAGGATCGCAATGCGCCGCATAATCTTTATGCCTCTACTGAACAGCTTAGAGATGAGACAAGAAGATTGGGCTATATTGAAATGGTCAACAAGGGAGACTACCAGTTTGAGATTGACAGAGAAGAGGTTCTTACAGGCAGAGATGCTCAGAAAATTGATATTAGATACCATAATGACTATATAGTAAGCTATCAATATATATCGGATGGGCAAAGATATGTCCGCTATATTAATGGCCAGCTCCATATTGATGCGGAAACCGGGAGACCTATTGATGTAAAAAATATCATCATTCAGCATAGTGAGAAAAAGGTAATAGATGAAGAGGGAAGGTTATCTATTGATTTTATTGGAGAAGGCAGCGGGCTGATAATATTTAACGGAAAGTCTGAAGAGATTACCTGGAAAAAAGAGAGCCTTCAATCTAAAACGCTTTTTTATAATAAAGAAGGCAATAGATTAGCCATACAGCCAGGAAATGTATGGATACAGGTAATTCATCCTGATACCCAGATAAGCTATTAAAATATTATATAGTTATAAATTATTATCTTTTTAAGATATTTTGTAACATAGAGTTAATTAAAGTATGCAATTAGAATCTTATATTTGCTCAGTTGCTGATAAGGCTTGGTAATTATATATGAAACAACAACAGGAACTAATTGAATATTTTTTAGATTACCTCTCTCTGGAGAGGGGTTTGGCCTATAATACAATTATTTCTTATAGATATGATTTATCAAAATTTCTCGAGTTTGTAGTTAAGAAACAAAATACATCCTTAAAAGCCGTCAACCGGGAGGATATTACTGCTTATTATAAATATTTATCACAGTTAAAACTTGGCATTAACTCAGTATTCAGAAATTTAGTAGCATTAAAGATGTTTTATCGCTTTCTGTTTACTGAAGAATTGATTAAAAAAGATTTGACACATTTCATCGAATTTCCCCGAATAGAAAAAAAATTACCACAGGTGCTTAGTCTAAAAGAATTGGACAGATTGTTGGCTGAAAAGAATTTTAAAGGAATTTTGGGAAAAAGAGACCAGGCAATATTAGAGCTTCTATATGCAACAGGTATGAGAGTATCTGAACTTATTAGTTTAAGAAGAAATGATATTAACCTGGATCATCTTCTGTTAAAGTGCACAGGAAAGGGAAACAAAGAAAGATGGGTTCCTTTTACTGATAGAGTACACAATATTTTATCCGATTATATAAATACAATAAGACCTCGCCTGGTAAAAGAACTGGATACCAATATATTATTTTTAAATAGTAATGGGAAACCTATTTCACGGCAAGGTGTCTTTTTTATAATAAAAAATTATGTAGAAAAATCCGGATTAAAAATTAAAGTAACACCACATACTTTCAGACATACGTTGGCAACCCATTTGATTGAAAATGGAGCAGATTTAAGATCTGTTCAAGAAATGTTAGGCCATTCAGATATTTCTACAACACAAATCTATACTCATGTTAGTAGAAAATGGATTAGCGAAGAGTATTACAAGGCTTTTCCAAGAGTGTAAAAATATTTTTCTCCCACAAAGGATACTTATTAATAAATTCCCTCTCCCCCAGGAGGGAGAGGGTTAGGGTGAGGGGGAGGAAGTAAAAAAAATTGTATAACATATACCGTGAAATACGAAGAAAAGACTTTAGGATATGAGATAAAAGGTGCAAAATAATAAAACAAAAACCAAAGACTAAAAAACTTTTATGTTGGAGGGAAATAATGGAAAATATATTAGCCAGGATTGAAAGCAGCATTAAATCAATACAAGATTATAGTAAAGTAAGACCGGAAATTGCAATTATTTTGGGTACCGGATTAGGTAAGCTGGCTGAGGAAATCGAAGAAAAAACGATTATACCTTACAATAAAATAAATAACTTTCCTGTTTCTACGGTTCATGGGCATAGCGGGAATTTGGTATTAGGTAAATTAGAAGGGAAGAATATAATAGCAATGCAGGGCAGATTCCATTATTATGAAGGATACAGCATGCAGGAAATAACTTTTCCTGTCAGGGTTATGAAGAAAATGGGTGCTGGTATCATTATTATTTCAAATGCAGCAGGAGGAATGAACCGCTTTTTTAAAAGGGGAGACTTAATGCTTATCAATGATCACATAAATCTAATGGGAGACAATCCATTGATAGGTCCAAATGATGATAGTTTAGGACCTCGTTTTCCTGATATGTCACGGGCATATGATTCAGGTTTAATTAAACTTGCAGAAGAAGCTGCTATTGAGGAAAAAATATCAATTCAGAAAGGAATTTATGCCGGCTTGACTGGACCAATGCTTGAAACACCTGCTGAATACCGGTTTTTAATTAAAATTGGGGCTGATGCTGTAGGAATGTCTACTGTTCCTGAAGTTATAGTTGCAAATCATATGGGGATGAGGGTTTTGGGAATATCCTGTATTACTGATTTAGCAATTGATGGTGTTGTAGAGGAAGTCCAGTTTGAAGAGATATTGAACGCAGCTGCAAAATCTGAACCAAAAATGACCAGGATTGTGAGAAAGGTAATCAGGAATATTGTTAATTAATCTTTTAAAAATCACCTTGCTTTCAACATTACCGGTGTTAGAATTACGTGGATCTATACCTATTGCAATATCTTATTATCATTTGCCGGTTTTAGAAAGTTATATTTTTGCGGTTTTTGGAAACTTAATACCCGCAGTATTTTTGCTTCTTTACCTGAAACCGTTTTCAGATTTTTTAAGAAAATGTCCTATATTTGATATATTTTTTTCATGGTTATTCAAAAGAACCAGAAGGCATGAAAAAAAATATGAGAAGTATGGAGCGCTGTTTTTATTATTTTTTGTTGCTATACCTTTGCCTGTAACTGGTGCATGGACTGGTTCAGTTGCTGCTTTTTTATTTGGAATACGTTTTTGGTATGCCTTCCCGATGATAGCGGGAGGTGTTATGATTGCCGGAATTATTGTTACTTTTGCTAATCTGGGAATTATTAATTTATTTTTATGAGAGAAAAATACAGAGGTTACTGATATTTAATAATTATTAATTGAAAAAATAATTATTCAGGAAATAAATGGTGTTATGAGATGATAAAGACAATAGAGTGGAGAGAAGATAAAGTATTCATGATTGACCAGAGAAAACTCCCCGATGATTTGGAGATAATAAGTTGTTCAAATCATTATGAGGTGGCTGATGCTATAAAGGATATGGCAATTAGAGGTGCTCCTGCAATTGGAGCTGCAGCTGCATATGGAATGGCTCTCGCTGCTAAAAATTATGAAACTGATGATATTTCAAAGTTTATCAACTATTTAGAAAAAGCAAGGGATTTGCTGGCTGCAACCAGGCCTACAGCAGTTAATCTATTTTGGGCTTTGGGAAAAATATGGGAATTGACTATAAATAGTGATATTACGGTGAAAGAATTACGTGATAAAATCATATCAAAGGCCAAAGAAATTGCCGAAACAGATATTCAAACCAATTATAAAATTGGAGAGAATGGAGTACAGTTATTCGATGACGGAGATATTATATTGACCCATTGTAATGCTGGTTCTCTGGCAACAGTATTTTATGGAACCGCTCTGGGAGTAATCAGATCAGTATACAGGCAGAAAAGGAATATTAAAGTCTTTGTTGATGAAACCAGACCCGTGTTACAGGGAGCAAGATTAACGGCATGGGAATTATTGGAAGAGAAAATACCCGCAACTCTTATTTGTGATTCTGTTGCTGGTTTTTTAATGTCCCGGGGGGAAATAAGCAAAGTGATAGTTGGGGCTGATCGAATCGGAGCCAATGGTGATGTTGCAAATAAGATTGGCACATACAGCATTTCTGTGTTGGCGAAGGAGCACAACATACCTTTTTATGTTGCGGCACCTTTTACGACTATTGATTTTGAAATTAACAATGGAAATGAAATTAAAATCGAAGAACGTAGAGAATCCGAAGTAACAACAATAATGGGAAGGCGAATTGCTCCGATTGGTATTGATGTATACAATCCTGCTTTTGATGTTACACCAAATAAAAATATATCTGCAATAATTACAGAAAAGGGAATTGTAAAACCCCCTTTTTTTAATAATCTAAAAAGATTAATAAAATTAAATAAATGCAAAAAAAATTGAGGTGGAAAAATGCAAAATCCGGATAAATTTTATATTGCCGGTGGTAAACAGCTTAATGGAACTGTTGTTATTGACGGTGCAAAAAATTCTGCTTTATCAATCATGGCTGCTTCTCTTCTGTCAAGAGAGGTAAGTATCTTAGAAAATGTTCCTAGACTAAAGGATGTTTACAGCATGATTGAGGTAATTAAGATTCTGGGAGTAAAAGTAGAATGGATTGATGATAATACACTCTCGATAGACCCGGATGATTTTAATAATTATGAAGCACCATATGAACTGGTAAAAACTATGAGAGCTTCCTTTTTGGTAATGGGGCCACTGTTAGCCAGGTTGAAAAAGGCAAAAATATCTTTGCCAGGCGGATGTGCCATTGGTGCCAGACCCGTTGATTTTCATTTAAAAGGATTTCGAGCCATGGGAGCTGATATTGTTACAGAGAAAGGATATATCAGGGCTGAGGTAAACAAATTAACCGGTGATGATATCTATTTAGATTTCCCAAGCCTGGGGGCTACCGAGAATATAATGATGGCAGCTTCTTTAGCAGAGGGCACTACGACAATAGAGAATGCCGCTAAAGATCCTGAAGTAATTGAGCTGGGTAATTTTTTAAATGAAATGGGAGCAAAAATAGATGGATTAGGGAATGATATAATAATTGTCGAAGGTGTTAAAAAATTGAGGGGTGTAAAATATAAAATTATTCCGGATAGAATAGAAGGTGGAACTTACATGGTTGCTGCTGCTATTACCGGAGGTAATGTGGAAATTAAGAATGTTAATCCTTACTATTTAAAATCATGTACGGTGAAATTAGAAGAGGCAGGATTAGATGTTCAAGTAAAAAAGGATAGCATTTTTGTTTCCTGTCCGGATGGAATTAAATCAGTTGACATTAAAACTATGCCTTTTCCTGGTTTTCCTACAGATATGCAGGCACAGTTTATGGCTTTAATGACTATTGCTAATGGAACAAGTGTTATCACAGAGAATGTTTTTGAAAGCCGGTTTGCTCATGCAGGTGATTTAAGAAGAATGGGGGCTGATATTAAGATTGAAGGAAGAAACAGTATTGTAAAAGGTGTTAAAAAACTTAGCGCTGCCCCGGTAATGGCTTCTGACTTAAGAGGTGGGGCTGCATTGGTACTTGCAGCATTAGTTGCAGAAGGAATAACTGAGATAAGCAGGATATATCATATCGATAGAGGATATGTTAAATTAGAAGAAAAGTTAAAGGCACTGGGTGCTAATATAAAAAGGGACTAAGAAATTGCCATTAAAATTTAACTTGTATGATACAATATTAAATAATTTGTATTTTATTTTAAAAATCAATAATTTTAAGAATAAGTTATTAGCGTTTTTGGGGAGGTAGCTTAAAATATGCTTGGAATAGATAAAAGTTTAGGAATAGATTTAGGAACTGTAAGTGTATTAATATTCCAAAAAGGTGCAGGTATAGTATTACAGGAACCATCTGTTGTTTCCATTTATAAAGATACGGGAAAAGTATTCGCAGTTGGAAAAGAAGCCAAAGAAATGTTAGGAAAAACTCCTGGAAATATTGTTGCCATTGAACCGATGAAGGCAGGAGTTATAGCTGATTATGATGTAACAGAAAAAATGCTTACCTATTTTATCAAGAAAGTGTCATCAAATTCAAGACTATTCAGGCCACAGGTAGTTATCTGTGTTCCTGCCGGGGGGACAGAAGTTGAAAAAAGAGCGGCCCTGGAGGCTGCGGTTGCGGCGGGAGCAAAAAAAGCATACCTGGTTGAGGAATCAATTGCAGCTGCTATCGGCGCAGGTCTTGATATCAGTGAACCTTATGGTAATATGGTCGTTGATGTGGGGGGAGGTACTACTGATATCGCAGTTATTTCCCTTGGAGGAATTGTCGAGAGCGAATCTCTAAGAGTTGCTGGAAATACTTTTGATGAGAATATTGTGAAATATATTAAGAGCAAGTACAATCTTATGATTGGCGAAAAAACTGCCGAAAATCTGAAGGTCGAGATAGGTTCCGCTATGGAGCAGGAACAGGAGACGTATGCAGAGATAAGAGGAAGAGACCTGGTGTCGGGACTGCCAAAAAGTATTGAAGTGGGGTCTTCAGAGGTATTGGAGGCTATATCCAAAACTTTGGAATCAATATTAGATGGAATTAAGCTGGTTTTAGAAAGAACTCCTCCAGAATTAGCTGCTGATATTGCTGACAAAGGCATGGTGCTAACTGGTGGAGGAGCACTTTTAAGAAATTTTGATGTTTTGTTAACAAAGGTAAATAAGATTCCTGCTTATGTCGCTGAAAATCCAATTTCATGTGTAGCATTAGGAGCCGGTAAAGTGCTGGATAAGATTCACCTGTTAAAACAGGGTTTAATCAGTAGTACACAACGGTAAAAAATAAAGTAATGGGGAGTATATAAAATTTTATTTTTTGTATGTTAAAAAAAGTGATTAGTGATAAGAAAAACAAATTTAAAAAAATAATTACACTGATTTTATTATTGAATATCTTATTTTTTTTCCAGTTGGCCATTAATGCCCAGGTACAGGGAGGCTTTATTCATATAAATGAGATATCGCCTGGAATCAAAGGTATTGGGAAAACTGTATTTTCCGGAACAGAAATTGAAGAATTTGATATCCAGGTAATTGATATAATTTCCGGAACCGGGATTGATGACAGTTATATTTTAGTTAAATTAAATGGTGAAAAAATAGAAGAGAATGGCGGCATCTCTGCAGGAATGAGCGGTACTCCGGTTTATTTTGATGGAAAGTTAGCTGGAGCAATTTCCCATGCATGGGAAATGAGTGAGCATAATTTATGCCTTGTAACACCAATAAATAGAATGCTTAAATTATTCGATTACAATAAACAGGATACTGATAATGAATTACTCTACAAACAAACAATGCAACCAGTGCCTGTATCCTTAGATAGTGATTTAAAAAATAGAATAGTCAAAAATATATCAAAAAAAGAAGAAATTACCAGTATTTTTGAATTAGCTGATAATAGTGGAAGTGTTCTTAATTTTGAATATATCAATACTCCAATATTCATAAGTGGTTTTAGCGGACGTTCAATAGAAATAATTCAAAACAGTCTTGGTAATGCAGAAGGCTCTGTTGTTAAAAATATATCAGGAACAAGCAATATTGGCATCGAGCTGGAAATGAACTCAGAATTGAATACCCTTGAACCTGGTTCAGCTGTCGGAGTGCAGCTATCTACAGGTGATGCGAGTGTTCTTACTATAGGAACATCTACATATTGTACAGATAATTTAGTTTTAGCATTTGGTCACCCTTTTTTGCATCAGGGTAATGTTTCATATTTATTTTCTGCTGTTTATATTTACCACAGTTTTCCCAGTATATTAATGCCTTTTAAAATGGGAACCCCTTATAAGTTATTAGGTGAAGTAGTGCAAGACAGAAATGCAGGTATCCTGGCAAGGTTAAATCATTTTCCAAAGGTAGTATCCTGTAAAATCAATATTTATGACTTAGATAAAGCAAAAAATATCCAGAGTGGTACAAAAATTGTTCCACAGAATAGTATTATACAAAGTGTGACTAATGCGCTACTTGTGCAAACAATAGACCATGCTATTGATAGAATTGGATTGGGAACGGCAAATGTTCACATTGAATTGAAACCTTCTTACGGAGAAGATACGTTTTTATATGATAATATGTTTTTCAGTAAAGAGGACATTGCTGTGCAATGTGGTCGCGATTTTGAGGAAATATTTGATTTAATGATTAATAATTATGGTGAACAGATTGATTTAAATGAAATAAAACTTGATGTCACTGTATCTGAAGATAATAAAAATGCAATAATAAAGGAGATTGAGACTGACAAAGAAGAGTATTATCCCGGTGATATTATAATTGCAAAGGCTGTTATTCAACCATTCAGGCAACCTGTAGAAGAAAAAGTATTCAGTATAGAAATACCGGAAGATATTACAGTAGGGGAAGTAATTTTGCTGGTTAACGGGGGTTCATCCATAGAGCCGCTTAATAAAGAAGTCCTCTCATATAATGAAGAGAAATATTTAATAGATGGTTGGGATGAAATAAAAAAGTTTTATCAGGAAAAAGTTAAGAATAATCAAATTGTAGCTGAATTAGTTGGGGTAAATGTTTTTGAAAGCACTTCTCCTGATGGAATAGAAAATATAGAAGGCAATGATGATATTAAAAAGGTTATAGACACCAATTTTGTTATAGAAGGAAGACATGAAATGTATTTAAGTATCAAAGAAAATAAGAGCAAGGATAGGAATAATGAGTAATATTGCGATTATCGCTGCTGCTGGAAATGGAGAAAGACTTGATTCCTGTGACAGTAAGATGTTGGTAAATATAGCAGGAAAACCGCTACTTGTACATACTTTAAATGTATTTGAGAAATCTGAAAAAATAGATGAAATTGTATTGGTTGTTCATAAGAAAGATTTAAAAAAAATAGAGAAGGAAGTAATAGAAAAAAATAAATATCAGAAATTAAGTAAAATTGTATTAGGTGGATTTACCAGGCAAGAATCCGTATATAAAGGATTACAAGCTATAAAAGAAAATAACGGGCGAGTATGTATTCATGATGGTGCCAGGCCTTTAATTGAAGAATGGATGATAGAGAGAACTATAGAGGAAGTTGATACCCATGAAGGGGCAATTATGGCTGTACCGGTTATTGAAACAATAAAAAAAGTTATAATAGAGGAAATGCTGGTTAAGGAGACAGTTAACCGGGAAGAATACTGGATAGTTCAGACACCCCAGGCTTTTAATATAAAATATGCCAAAAACATTTATAAAAGGGCTATAGAGGAAGAATTGTCAGTCACAGATGATGCATCAATTGCAGAACATTATGGTGGAAAAGTAAAAATTATCCCGGGTTCTAGAGAAAATATAAAGATTACTACATCCATTGATATTTTATTAGCAGAAATATTAATAAAAAAGAGATTAAATAATATATAAAATGATTAGACTGAAAAGTTATGCTAAGATAAATCTGTATCTTGATATAAAAGAAAAAATGGAAAATGGTTACCATTGTATTGAAACATTATTCCAAACGATTAATATCTATGATGAGATTATAATAAGAAAAATAAATAAGCCAATTTATCAGATTAAATGTGATAATCCTATAGTGCCTGTTGGAAGAGAGAGCATAGTCTATCAAGCAGTAGATTGCTTAATGAGAGATAAAGATTATGGAGTTGAAATAAGGATAAGAAAAAATATTCCTGTTGCAGCAGGATTAGGGGGAGGCTCTTCAAATGTTGCATCAATTTTAGCAGGAATATGCAAATTATTCCAATTAGATGTGAAACCCACCAGGTTAATTAACATTGCACTCAGTTTAGGAATGGATATTCCTTTTTTTTTAAAAAGGGGTACTGTTTATGCTACCGGAAGAGGAGAATTGCTGTATCCTATTTTAACAGCAGGAAACCCACTTCATGTCTTATTGGTTAACCCGGGAATTAAGGTCTCGACAAAATGGGCTTATGATGAATTCGATAAGGAAATAAAAGGCAATTTTAAAGAAACAAAGATAACTTTTAACCATTATATGAATAATTATATAAATAAAAGAAAACCTCTTTATCTTAATGAATTTGGAAAACATATATATAACAGATTTGACTCTATTATTAGCAGAAAATTTCCGGTTATCAGTGAAATAAAAGAGAAGATAATTGAGCTGGGTGCAGTATCTACAACAATGTCCGGGAGCGGACCAACTGTATTCGGGATTATGGAAAATAGTCGCCAGGCAAAGTTGGCATGCAGAGAATTGAAGAACAAATACCCATATGTCTGCACCGCTAAGACTGTTAAAGCTAAAAATATATTTTTAAAAAATAGTTTTTAAAATGGAAAAAGGTAATAAATGAGAGTAGGATTTGGATATGATATCCATCGGTTAAAAACAGGAAATAAACTAATATTAGGCGGAGTGGAAATAGAACACATAAAAGGTTTGGAAGGCCACTCTGATGCAGATGTACTAATACACTCTGTTGCGGATGCTTTATTAGGTGCAGCTGGTTTGGAAGATATTGGTGTACATTTTCCTGATAGTGATAATTCTTTAAAAGGTATTTCCAGTTTAAAAATATTAAAAAAGGTACAGGAAATGCTGGATTTAAAAAAGTATGCAATCGTGAATATTGATGTGGCTGTTGTAATGGAAAAACCAAAACTATCTCCTTATTATAAAAGAATAAAAGAAAATATTTCAAAAGTGTTAAGATTGCCTGAAGATAAAATAAATATTAAAGCCTCAACCAATGAGGGACTGGGATTTATTGGAAAAGAAGAAGGAATTGCAGCTTTTTGTGTAACTTCATTGAAAAAAAAAGATAAAATCTTCAAATAATCATTTATTTTATTGTATAATAAATTATGTTTTTGTGTTTGAATATTGTTTAAAAAACAGGTTTTAATAAAAAGTTTTTGATAATATTTTAAATTTTAACATTAAAAAAAATATTAAATAAAAAATATAAAAAATATCCAAATATCGGAAGGAGTTTACAGATGGAAAATAAAGACCAGGAAGTTAAGGAAAATAACCTTGAAAGTAATGATGAAAATCAAAAATTATATCCACACCAATTACCATTATCAACATTGTTTGCCTGGTTTATCAGCATATTAAATGGCAAGTCATGGGAATACCTGGGCTTAATGATGAATCCGGAAACAAAAGAAGTAAACCAGGATTTGGACAAAGCCAAAATTACTATTGACAGTATTGAATTTTTGTTAAGTAAGATAAAAAATGAGCTTGGAAAAGATGAAAAAATACAGTTAGAAGATCTATTAGCAAACCTTCAGATGAATTATGTTGAAAAAAGAAGAGAAGAAAAAGAAAAAGTAGAAAAGAAGGTTAATGAAAAATAGTATTAAGCCGGATGGTGTAATCATAAATATCCAGGAAGAGGTGAATAGATGATTCCAGCAATTAATAAAGAGAAATCGTTTAGAGTAATATTTATTATTTTTTTCATAGTATTTTTAGGGATAACTGCAAGTATGCATGCTACAGCACAGGATGCCCAAACTTTTTATGAGAATGGCTATCAATTTTTTTCTAAGGGAAACTACAAAGAAGCAGAGGAAAGTTACCAAAAAGCTATTGACCTGGATTCAAATTTCGAAGATGCTCATTATTGGCTGGGCAAAGTCTACCGTCAAACCGGACAATATGATAATGCTATTACTCAATGGATAGAAGTTCTAAGAATTAATCCTCGAAATCCTTATGCCTTCAGGTACTTGAACGAAAGCTACCGCAGTACTTCACGTGTCCAGGGTACTAATGGAATCGATTATTTCAATATGGGAATAGAAATGCTTGATATTGATAATGAAATATTCCTTAATGAGTCTTCTTACAGCACCCAGGCGTTATTACAGACTGTTCCTTATTTTAAAAGAGCAATAGAATTAAAGAATGATTTGACAGCTGCTCATTATTGGCTGGGAGAAGTTTATTATGCTTTGTCAAAAAGGGTTAGCTGGCAATATACATCTATGGCAATGAGCAGTTTTGAGAATGCCATTAAAACTGAAGAGGAAAAAAATCAGAATACTTTCCAGAAACCTTCTGAATACTGGCACTCCTACCAGGAACTATTAACAATATTTCAGTCATTGGGCTTAAACGAAAGAAAAGAGAATTTACTGAAGCAGTTAACCGAAAAAAAGAAAATGCCTTATAAGGAAATATTAGTAGAAGGTGGATACCCGGATTTAGAATATCCTGACCAGATTGAAATATTCAGTGATGGTGAAGAGGTGACTGAATTATGGATATTTGTTCAAGAGGGGATAAAACTCAGGGTTGTTGACAAAAAAATAGTTGGAGAGGAAATTAATAATAATATATCGAATATGCCAGAAGATGCGATTATGAATGCAGAAAATATGACCGAGGGAGAAATCATGGATGAAGATCAACAATAGAGAAAAGAGTGAGCCTGAAAAGATTCACAACAATGTCAGGATTGGTATTATGGGAGGAGTTTTTGATCCCATTCATATCGGTCATTTATTTACAGCAGAAGAGGCAAGAAATAACTTATCATTGGATAAAGTGATATTTGTTCCCTGTCTAAATCCGACGCATAAAAGAAATGACAGAGTAACAACAATTAAACATAGATTACAAATGACTTATCTGGCTATCAAAGATAATCCGTATTTTGAAGTTTCAAAGATTGAGATAAATCGTCCGGGTCCATCATATACAATTGACACTATCAAAGAATTCCGTAAAATTTATGGCTGGGATGCTGAGATATTTTTTATTACCGGGGCAGATGCTTTTTTGGAAATTGAAAGCTGGTATAAAAAAGAGGAGTTGTTTACAATGTGCCAATTTGTTGCAGCTACCAGGCCTGGTTATGATTTAGATAAATTAAATCCAAATTTTAAAAGAGTTTTAAAAATAATGGAGATACCTTTACTGGCAATATCATCCACTGATATAAGATTTAGAATTAAGAATAAATTAAGCATTAAATATATTGTATTAGAAGAAATCCGAAAATATATTTATGATAACAAATTATACTCAAAGGAAAGACAAGCAAGTGTTGGAAATAAAAACAGGTAAAATAGAGAAATATAATTTTTACAAAATTGAGGAATGGATAAAAAAAAGGTTAAGTGAAGAACGTTATATTCATTCTCACAAAGTCAGTTTAGTTGCAGAAAAAATAGCAGGTCATTACAGTGTTTCTACTGAAAAAGCTAAATTCTTAGGATTAGTACATGACTGTGCAAAGGACTATACTTATAATGAATTAGGAGATTTAATTGGGAAATATAATATAAATCTATCAGATGTTGAAAAGGATATTCCCGCTTTATGGCATGGATATGTTGCTGCAGCTATAATTAAAGAAAGTTTTTTTATTAACGATGAAGAGATGTTGGATGCTATAAGATATCATAGCACTGCCTATCGGGGGTTTGGTATTTTAGGAAAAATAATATACATTGCTGACAAGATTGAACCAGATAGAGAGATAAAAAAGGTTGAGGAAATAAGAGAATTAGTTTGGAAAGATATTGATTCAGCATTATTAGTCTTATTGAATCAGGAAATCAAAAGCCTTATTGATAGAAATTTACTTATTCACCCGGAAACATTGTTTGCCAGGAATAAAGCAATAATAGAACAAAAAGTAAAAAGGAATAAGATAGCAAATGAGTAGAGTGGAAAGAAAACAAAAATCAAAGAAAAAAGGAAATAAAAAATTTCTTCAAATATTAGCTTTTGTTGCATTGCTAATAATCTGCTTTGTGACTTTATATTTATTTAACATATTTCCATTTAGTTCTGATACATTTGCTCATGATAGAGTAAATATTTTAGCCGTTGGAACAGACTGTGCCGAAAACATTGGAAGGGCGGATACAATATTCGTATTAAGCTTTTCACCTAAAACTAAAGACACTTTATTATTTTCTATTCCCAGAGATACCAGGGTAATGATACCTGATCGGGGGATGGATAAAATAAATCATGCTTTTGCTTTTGGCGGAATCGAGCTTCTTGAAGAAACAATTGAACAATTCATAGGATTGACAATTCATTATTATGGAGTAATTGATTTTGAAGGATTTCAATACCTGATTGACGCCCTGGGAGGTATTGATATAAATGTGGAAAAGGATATGTATTATGTTGATTATGCCGGTTCACTGAAAATAAATTTACACAGTGGACAGCAGACTTTAGACGGAGAAAAGGCACTTGAATATGTAAGATTTAGATTTGATGAATTAGGAGATCTGGGTCGAATACAAAGGCAACAGAATTTAATCAATGCTGTTGTTGATAAGGTTATGAATTTTGAAAGCATGGTAAAATTACCAAATATTATTAACAATTTAACAGAATATATTGATACCAATATGAATACAAATGAAATAATATCTTTGGCAAGAATTATGAAGGATATTGACCGTAATGAAGTATGGGTTGAAACGATTCAGGGTGAACCCAGATATATCGATAGAGTAAGTTACCTGGTAGTTGATTCCCAGGAGGTTAAAAAGCGTGTACAATATTTAATAGATAATAAGCAAAGAGGACTTCGGGTAGAAGTCTTAAACGGGAATCAGGTTCCGGGCATAGCCCATTATGTAGCAAAAAAAATGGGTGAATTTGGATACGATGTAGTAAATATTGATAATGCAGATAACTTTGATTATCAAAAAACAGTTTTAATTATTTATTCAAAAAAGATTGAAATAGATAATCGAATTAAGCAATTTTTTGATGATATTGAAATAATCAGAAAAGAAGAACCTGATAGCGATTTAGACATGACTGTAATAATAGGAAAAAACGTGGTATACTAAGCGAAATTTGAAATAAATCAAAAAATAAAAGGAGTTGTATATTTGAATAATACCAAAGATATTGTGCGATTTTTTGCTGAAACATTGGAAGAGAAAAAAGCGGAAGACGTAATTATTTTAGATATTAGAAAGATATCATTCATTGCTGATTATTTTATTATTTGCACTGCACAATCTCCTGCCCATTTGAAAACACTTTCCAATACTATTTTAAAAGAATTGAAGGAAAAAGAAATCAATCGAAATTTGAAATTTGAAGGCAATCCCCAAACAGGATGGATATTACTTGATTGTGGTGATATAGTAATCCATCTTTTTTCTAAGGAAAAAAGAGAGTATTATCATTTAGAGTATATCTGGCAAGAAGCCGAAAAGGTTTCTCTTTAATTATATATTTTGTGTTAAATGTAAGATCATCATAAATATTTATAATTAAAATATTATATTTTTTTAAAAGGGGGCAAATAAATAATGGGTGATACAAGAAGAAATTCCGGTCAATGGCTTTTTGGACTGATTATACTTATAATTGGTATTATATTTTTACTGGAAAATCTATTTGGAATTGAGGTATGGGAAAATGTTTGGTTGTTTTGGCCGATTGTCTTTCTGTTTTGGGGTTTGGTGGAAATGTTTCAGAAAAAATCAATATTTTTTGGTGTCATTTTAATTGCAATAGGATTAGTATTCCTCGCAAAAAATTTCGAGCTTTATCAATTACCTGAATCAGTTTGGAAATATTGGCCTGTTATTATAATAGCAATAGGCATAGACCAGATATTCAGAAAAAATTATACTGGAACACCAACTATGGGAAATACTAAAGCTAAAAAAGGAAGGAAAGACGTGATTACTACCGATGATGAAATAATATAAAACAGGTAATCATGACTATGTAATATGATTGGAACAATTATAAATAGCATTGCTATTGTTGTAGGATGCATTATAGGTATATTTTTAAAAGGACGATTCCCGCAGAGGATTGGATATATTCTTTTTCAGGGTATTGGATTAACTACTCTGATGATAGGAATACAAATGGCGGTAAAGGGAAATAATGTATTGATAATTATTTTATCAATGGTTATCGGTGGAATAATTGGAGAGATTATTGACATTGAAAAAAGATTAGACCAGACGGGAAACCATATAAAAAAAATATTTAAGAAACAAGAGGGGAATGAAAAATTTACAGAAGGATTTATTGCAGCTAGCTTACTTTATTGTGTTGGATCTATGGCAGTCATGGGTGCTATAGAGGAAGGAATCAACGGAAATCCGGATATTTTGTTAGCAAAGGCTGCATTGGATGGTATTTCATCTATTATATACACATCTTCTTTAGGTATTGGTGTTATTTTTTCAGTAATTCCTGTTTTTTTATATCAAGGTGTAATTACAAAGCTTGCAAACCTGGCTCAGAATATAATTAATTTAGAGATAATTAATGAAATGACTGCGGTTGGTGGAATACTCATTATTGGCCTTGCTTTAGGAATATTGGAAATTAAAAAAATAAAAGTTGCAAATTTATTACCATCATTATTGATAGTCATAGTTCTTACAGCTATAAAAATTTAGAATATTATTCTAGACGGAAATGTAGAATGAAATCTTTAAAGGAGATTTGCAGATGGAATATAGAAAGTCAATATTATTTTTAAGGGACATGAAAGCCGAAAAATTACACAACAAAAAAGTGCTGGTAAGAGTTGATTTTAATGTTCCTATCGATAAAGATTTACAGGTTACTGATGATACTAGAATAAGAGCTGCTGCTGATACAATCAAGTTTCTTTTAGCTTCAAATTGCATAGTAATACTAATGAGTCATTTAGGTAGACCCAAGGGAAAAATAGTTGATAAATTAAGGCTGGATTCTGTCGCAAAAAAAACTGGAGAAATATTAAAGACAAAAGTATTAAAATTAGATGATTGTATAGGTAAGGAAGTAAAAGAAACTATTTCAAAATCAAAGCCAGGTGATATTGTATTATTAGAAAATTTACGCTTTCATCAAGAAGAGGAAAAAAATGAAACTGGTTTTGCAAGAGAGTTAGCTTCACTGGCCGATATTTATGTTAATGATGCTTTTGGAACGGCACACAGGGCTCATGCTTCTACAGAAGGAATTACTGAATACCTGCCATCATTTGCAGGTTTTCTTATGGAAAAAGAGATTAAGTCCCTTGAAAAATTGACAACATATCCTGATAGACCATTTGTGTCAATAATTGGCGGTGCCAAGGTTTCCGGCAAGATTGAGATACTGGAGAGACTATTTGAAATATGTGATGTACTGTTGATTGGAGGCGGAATGGCATATACCTTTTTAGCAGCCCAGGGTAATGAAATAGGAAAATCAATCTTAGAAATTGATCATGTTGAATTTGCAAAAAACCTGATAGATAGAGCAAAAAAGATAGATAAAGAAATAATCTTGCCCCTGGATACAGTTGTAGCGGATGAATTTAAGGAAAATGCTAATAGTTATAATGTTTCTGTTAATAATATTGAAAAAGACATGATGGGGATGGATATTGGGGAAAAAACAGTTGCATTGTTTAAGCAAAAGATAAATAATGCAAAAACTATTTTTTGGAATGGGCCGCTGGGAGTATTTGAGATGGTAAAATTTTCCAATGGCACTTATCAGATTGCTGAACAAATTGCCAGTTTAGGTGATGATGTATTCTCGGTCATAGGTGGAGGAGATTCTATAGCTGCAATTAATAAAATAGGATTAGCCAGAGGTATTTCGCATATATCCACCGGAGGAGGGGCTTCACTGGAATTTTTGGCAGGGAAAATATTGCCTGGATTGGAAGCATTAAAAAGACAGAAAAACCAGCAGATTGAGTAGATCTGCTAAAATTATTATTTAAAATAATAAAATGTCAGATCAATAAAAAAAGCAATTAGCAGGATAAACATACATGTGTTTATCCTTTTTTTATTTTAGTAATTTCACAATTATCTTTATGATAAGTATAAGTTGATAATTCTCTTATAATCTGCAATACTATTGACAAAAAAATAAGGCATTGTATAATAATTATACCCTGGGGGGGTATAGTAATATTATGCCACAAGAAGAAAGAATTGATGAAATCGGTAGAATAAAAATATTAAAGCGCTTAAAGAGAATAGAAGGACAAATAAGAGGGATTCAAGGAATGATTCTTGATAATAGATCCTGTGAAGAAATCCTCATGCAGGTTGCAGCAGTTAAATCTGCCCTACAAATGATAAATAAATTAATATTGGAAGAAAAAATAAATTCATGTTTTAACTACTCTGAAGAAATATATCTTCCCCAAAGTGCTCTTGATGAAATAATTAAACTTATAAACAGGTTTATGAGATAAATTGACACAAATTTATTCTATGTCCTATAATTAATTGGATAAAATAGACACCTTGAAAGAGGGTGATAGAATGCTATGCCAGATGTGTAAAAAAAATAAGGCAACTGTAAAAATTGTCAAGGTTGCAGGGTTGAGCAAAACAGAGCTAAATGTTTGTAATGAATGTGCTAATTATCTGTTGGGAAATACAATCACTACAATTTCCTTTACACAAAATAGTTTAAATGAAATATTGTTTAATTTACTGAATACATTTTCAAAATATAGCAATGAAGACAGTAATGTTACTTCAGAATCTGAGGTGAAATGCTCGAACTGCGGTATGACTTATGCTGAATTTGTAAAATCAGGAAAACTTGGATGCAGCAATTGCTATAGTGTGTTTAGAAAATATATCAAGCCACTTTTAAATCGGTTACATGGAAATTATCAGCATTCCGGAAAGATACCGGATTCGTTACAATTGCGTTTGGATATAATAAAAAAGATTGAAAAAATAAAGGATGAACTGAAAGAGGCAGTGTCAAGAGAAGAATATGAAAAAGCAGCAAAATTAAGAGATACCATAATAGATGAAGAAAAAAAAGCGGGAATAAGAGACAACGAGTAGTAAAGATGGATGTAAACATAAGAAAATTAAGAGATTCAACAGCATACTGGATGAAAAAAGACGGTCCTTTGAGCCATATTATAATAAGCTCGAGAATAAGATTGGCCAGAAACATAAAGAATATTCCATTTCCATTTCGAGCAACTGATGAGCAATTGCTGACCGTAATAGAAAAAGTCGAAAAAATATTAAAGGAAAATAAGGAATTTTATGGTTTCCAAATAATAAAATTAGATAATTTGTCACCGGTTGAAATTGAATTTTTGGTGGAAAAAAGGTTAATCAGCTTTGCCCTGGCAAGATTTAGTAAACCTTATCGTGGGATATTATATAATACCGATGAGACGATGAGCATTATGATTAATGAAGAAGATCACTTTAGATTACAGAGTATGCTGCCGGGATTCCAGCTTAAAAAGGTCTGGGAAATCATAAATTATTATGATGATAAGATTGAAAAGGAAATAAAGTATGCATTTAATGAGAAAGAGGGATTTCTCACCTGTTGCCCTACAAATGCCGGCACAGGTTTAAGGGCATCTGTGATGCTTCATTTGCCGGGATTGATAATTTCTAACAAGATAAGTGAATCAATAAATACAATAATTAAACAAGGATATGCTGTAAGAGGTTTCTATGGTGAAGGAACTGAATTTCAAGGAAATTTATTTCAGATATCAAATCAGGTCACATTAGGTTTAAGCGAAGAAGATATTATAAACAGGTTAGAGATTAGTATCAAGCAGCTAATTGAAAAAGAACAGAAAGCAAGAGAAAAGTTGATAATTCAGGCTAAGCACAAGATAGAGGATCAGGTTATGCGGTCATATGGTATTTTAACAAATGCAAAAATTATTACGACCGCTGAAGCACTAAATTTGCTTTCATATGTCAGATTTGGAATCGAAATGGGTATAATAGCAAGAATAGGCTATGATGTTATAAATCGACTTATGTTAATAGTGCAGCCCGGGTATCTGCAATTAATCAAAGGGCAAAATATGAAAAAAATGCAAAGAGATACAGTAAGAGCAGAATTAATTAAGGAAATATTAGATTAGTATTTACTAAATAAGTATCATGAAATAATATAAACAGACTTTTGTAAATTTGCTTGTAACACTTATAATAATTAAGGGAAGGGTTAAAACATGTTTAAAAGATATACAGAAAAAGTAAGAAAAGTAATTATGATGGCACAGGAAGAAGCTGTAAATCTTAATCATAATTATATTGGAACCGAGCATATATTGGTAGGTCTTGTAAAAGAGAATGAGGGGCTTGCCGGTAAAGTATTAAGAGAACTTGGGGTAGAACCTGAAAAGGTTATTGAAGCAATTGAAAAGATAGTGGGAAAAGGAGAATACCAGGAAGTTAGTGAGATTACATTTACACCGAGAGCAAAAAAAGTATTAGAGTTAGCTTCACAAGAAGCAAGCCAGTTAGGGCAGAATTACATTGGCACCGAACATATTCTTTTAGGTCTAATTAAAGAGGGAAGCGGAGTTGCTACTAGAATTCTAAATGATATGGGAATCGACCTGGAAAATGTTTACTCACAAGTTATGAAGGTGTTAATGGAAAACGGGCAATCAGAGCCAACAGTGGCTAATAGTATTACTCGTAAGGATAGTAAGGTTCCCACTCTGGATGAGTTTGGAAGAGATTTAACAGAATTAGCCAAAGAAGACAAGTTGGATCCGGTAGTTGGAAGGAGCAATGAGATACAAAGGGTTATACAGATATTGAGCCGTAGAAAGAAAAACAATCCTTGTTTGATTGGAGAAGCCGGAGTAGGGAAAACTGCAATTGTAGAGGGTTTAGCTCAGAAGATTGCAAATAATGATGTTCCCGAAATATTGAAAGACAAGAGGATTATCAGCTTGGACCTTGCTTTAATTGTAGCCGGAACAAAATATAGGGGTGAATTTGAAAAAAGATTAAAGAAAATTGTAAAAGAAGTGCAGAATTCAAATGATGTTATTCTGTTTATCGATGAATTCCATACATTGGTTGGTGCGGGAGCAGCAGAAGGAGCCATTGATGCCTCAAATATTTTGAAGCCTGCCCTGGCAAGAGGTGAAATCCAAGCTATTGGTGCCACTACAACTGATGAGTATAGAAAATATATTGAGAAAGATAAAGCATTAGAAAGACGTTTTCAACCAATTAATGTACCTGAACCCACAACCGATGAAGCAGTTCAAATTTTAGCTGGATTAAGGGATAAATATGAAGCCCATCACAAGCTTACTATTACTGATGAGGCATTGGAATCTGCAGTAAAACTTGCCGCAAGGTATGTTTCAGGACGGTTTTTACCGGATAAGGCTATTGATGTTATAGATGAAGCCTCATCAAAAGTTAAACTAAAAAATACTGTCTATCCTCCTGATGTAAAAGAGGTAGAGGATGAGTTGCTTAAAATAAGAAAAGAGAAAGAAGCCTCTGTTAAACTTCAGGAATATGAGAAAGCAGCAAAATTAAGGGATAAAGAGCGTAAATGCCTGGAACGTTACAGTGAAATAAAAAAAGAGTGGGAAACAGGCAGGACAAAAGATAAAATTGAAGTAACTGTTGAAGATGTTGCAGAGGTTGTTTCCAGTTGGAGCGGTGTACCGGTCTATTCTTTAAAAGAAGAAGAGGCCAAAAAGCTTATACGGATGGAAGACGAATTGCATAAAAGGATTGTTGGACAAGATGAAGCCATTAATGCTATTTCAAGGGCAGTCAGGCGTGCCCGTGCAGGTATGAAAGATCCAAAAAGGCCAATCGGGTCATTTATTTTCTTAGGTCCGACCGGAGTTGGAAAAACTGAATTGGCAAGAAGTCTTGCAGAATTCCTTTTTGGAGACGAAAATGCTATGATAAGTCTGGATATGTCTGAATATATGGAAAAATTTGCCGTTTCACGTTTGGTGGGCGCACCTCCCGGATATGTTGGTTATGATGAAGGTGGGCAGTTAACTGAAAAGGTTAGAAGAAGACCTTATTCGGTAATATTGCTTGATGAAATAGAAAAGGCACATCCCGACGTATTTAATATACTTTTGCAGATATTTGAAGATGGCAGGTTAACCGATGCACAGGGAAGGGTAGTTGATTTTAAGAATACTGTAATCATAATGACCTCCAATGTGGGAGCTACTTTAATTAAAAAAGGAACATCTTTAGGATTTAGAAGTGTCACAGAACCTGTCCAAATGTCTTATAAAGATATAAAGGAAAGTGTAATGGGTGAACTTAATAAGACTTTCAGACCGGAATTTCTAAACCGCATAGACGAAGTTATCGTATTTAAGGGACTCACTCAGAATGATATCAAAAAAATATCAGAAATATTATTGAAAGAAGTCGGAGAATTATTGGAAGAGCAAAAAATAACTTTCAATGTTAGAAAGAGTGCAAAAGACATTTTGGCAAAAGAAGGATATGATCCTAATTTTGGTGCAAGACCATTAAGAAGAACAATTGAGAGATTAATTGAAAATCCCATATCTGAAATGATACTTTCTGGAGAGTTTAAAGAAAATGACCAGATTATTATAAAGGGTAAGAAGGGGAAGATTACATTTGAAAAAGATAAGAAAAAGCATCCCGAGATTCTAAAAAGAAATAACAAATAAATAATGATGGTAATCAACATATTAGAATAATGAATATTATGATAAAGGTATGGCAACAAAGATTACAATGAAAAACAATAGCAAAGAATATTTCAGATGTACGACTTGCAGTTATGAAACCCCACAATGGTTAGGACGCTGTCCGAGTTGCGGGGAGTGGAATACTTTTATCCGGCAGGAAAGAAATGGTAAAGGTAAGACTAATTTAAAGAATAAAAAAGAAAATCGAGCTCAACTTATAAATGATTTTGTAATAGATAAAGAAAATCAGCGCTATCAATCAGGGATTAGGGAGCTTGACCGGGTATTAGGAGGGGGATTGGTTTCAGGTTCTTTAATTCTCGTTGGAGGAGAACCTGGAATTGGAAAATCAACCCTTGTTCTTCAAGCAGCTGATCAGCTTTCAAAAAATATCGGGTGCACGCTTTATGTGACTGCAGAAGAATCAATAAGACAGATACATATAAGGGCAAAGAGATTATCAGTAAATGCTGAAAAATTATACTTACTCTCAGAGACGGACCTGGATCAAATAATTGAACAGATATTGTACATAAAACCAAAGGTGGCTATTATTGATTCTATACAAATTATTAATGATAATTCTATACCATCAGCTCCTGGCAGTATAAATCAGGTAAAAAACTGTACCTCCCGACTGATGGAAATAGCAAAAAAGAATAACATTGCCCTGATTATTATAGGTCATGTAACAAAAGGTGGTATTATTGCCGGACCAAAAATACTTGAGCATATGGTGGATACAGTATTATATCTTGAAGGGGAAAGGTTTCATTCATTTAGATTATTGAGAGGAATAAAAAACCGGTTTGGGACTACAAATGAGCTTGGAATATTTCAGATGCAAAATGAAGGACTGAAAGAAGTACTTAATCCCTCAAAAATGCTGTTATCATCGAGGAGTGAACCAATTCCCGGAACTGTCACGACTGTTACATTTGAGGGGAGCCGTCCATTGGCAATTGAAATTGAAGCCCTGGTAAGTAATTCATTTTTAACAAATCCAAGGCGTATAACTACCGGTGTTGATTATAATAGAGTATCCTTAATTATTGCAGTATTAGAAAATAAGTTAGGATTGAACTTTCAGTATAAAGATATCTATGTAAATGCTGCAGGTGGCATCAAGGTAAGTGAGCCTGCAATTGATTTGGGAATTGGCTTAGCAATAATCAGCAGTAGCAAAGGCTTTGCTGTTGATATGGATACCGTAGTTTTTGGTGAGCTGGGACTAACAGGAGAGTTGAGAGCAGTTGGTATGTGTGAAAGAAGGGTCAAAGAGGCACAAAAAATAGGCTATAAAAAAATAATCATGCCTTCAGAAAATGCCCGGCAATCAGGTCATTTATATAAAGGGATGGATATAAAAGGTATTTCTAATGTACATGAAATATTAAATTTTATTAAAAAATAATATCAGAATGTTCATGAAGTAAAAGTGCATTAAAATAATCATATTATATTTTTTTCTTATTTTGACACTGTTTTTTTCCGATGATATAATTTAGTTGCTTTTAGTGTAATGTAAACAGTTTTTTTTAATAAAAGTTAGAACTAATTCAGATGTTATTTTAAAGGTGGTGAATGCCACGCCAAAAGCTTAATATTTTTAAAAAGAATCTTATAAAATTGAATATAGGAGGTATTATTATTTTGTCAGGGCTTGTCAAAAAAATAATTTGCATTATTTTTGTTCTAATTGGGGGGATAATAGGTTATGAAATAATTCCTGACATTGAAGCCATATCATCTATCGATATACTTAGTGGCAACAGTTGGATGTTATTTTTATTTTCATTTATTATAGGAACATTATTTGGATTTATAATATTTATACTAAGTTATAATAAGTTAGGGGTTTTAGGAAAACGTTTCTTAGCCTTTTTTTTAAAAATACCTACCCAGAATATTCTCTCCGGAGTTATTGGCTTAATTGTTGGACTTATCATTGCTAACCTGTTAGCCTACTCTTTGTCTTTTATACCTTTTATCGGAAGGTACTTACCTATAGTATTAAATGTATCACTGGGGCTACTGGGCATGATAGTTGGGCTTCACAAGAGAGAAGAAGGTGTTAGTTTTTATAGAAAAAGTATTGAAAGATTTAAAAAGAGGGATAAGCTACCTCAATACCAACCTAAGATATTAGATACTAGTGTTATAATTGATGGAAGAATAGCAGATATATGTGAAACAGATTTTTTGGAAGGAGAATTAATAATTCCCAGATTCGTACTGAGTGAGTTGCAAGCTATAGCAGATTCATCAGATCCTTTAAAAAGAAATAGAGGACGACGAGGTCTTGATGTACTCAATAAGATTAATAAGATACATGCAGATAAAATAAAAATAATAAGTCAGGATTATAATGACTTAAAGAGTGTTGATACTAAATTAATAAGACTGGCAAAAGAAATGGATGCAAAGGTATTGACAAATGATTATAACTTAAATAAATTAGCACAATTAGAAAGTGTTTCTGTTCTAAATATTAATGATCTCTCTAATGCTTTAAAATCTGTTATACTGCCAGGAGAAGAATTAATTACACAAATTATTAAAGAAGGAAAAGAATCTGGCCAGGGTGTAGCTTATTTAGATGATGGTACGATGATTGTAATAGAAAACGGTGTAAAAAATATTGGCGATAAGGTAAGGGTTACAGTAACCAGTATTTTGCAGACTCCTGCAGGTAGGATGATATTTGGAAGAGTAAAAGAAAGAATAGCAAAGAAAAATTCCGATTCAAACTATAGCAGGAAAAACTATTATAATTAAAAATATTAATTGGGATAGATAAAGTAATAAAAAAATAATAAAATTAATATAATAAATTATAGTGAGGGAAGTTAATTGGTTTTAAAAATTTATAATACATTAAGTGGTACCAAGGAAGAATTTATTCCCTTAAGAAAAGGCCATGTTGGAATTTATGTTTGTGGACCGACTGTTTATGATTTTTTTCATATAGGGAATGCAAGACCGTTTTTAATCTTTGAAGTTTTAAGAAGATATCTGAAGTTTAAAAAGTATAATGTTAAATATGTATCAAATTTTACTGACATTGATGATAAGGTAATAAAAAAAGCAAATGAATTGGGAATGAAATTTTCAGAGGTTGCTGAAAAATATATTCAGGAATATTTTCAGGATGCTGACTGTTTGAATATTGGAAGAGCAGACATATATCCCCGGGCAACTGAACACATCAGCGATATAATAGATTTTGTAAAGAAGTTAGAGGAAAAAGGATTTGCTTACTCTGTTGATGGTGATGTTTTTTTTGATGTTAATCGATTTGAGGAATATGGTAAATTATCAAAACAGAATTTAGAGGAAATCAGGGCAGGAGAAAGGATTCAAGTTGATGACAGAAAAAGAAATCCCTATGATTTTGTTTTGTGGAAAAAAGCAAAAGAAAATGAACCATCCTGGGACAGCCCATGGGGAAAGGGTAGACCCGGATGGCATATTGAGTGCTCGGTAATGTCTACTAAATATCTTGGAGAAAGTTTTGACATACATGCAGGTGGGGCTGATTTAATATTCCCTCATCATGAGAATGAAATTGCTCAAAGCGAAGCTCTCAGTGGGAAAATATTTGCTAAATACTGGTTGCATAATGGTTACCTGAAAATTGATAATAAAAAAATGTCAAAATCATTAGGTAATATTTTAAAGATCAGGGAACTATGCGAAAAGTATGATGGCTCTGTTATAAGGCACTTCTTGCTTTCAGCTCATTACAGAAGTCCTTTAAATTTTTCTGAGGAACAAGTAGAACAGTCAAAGAATAGCATGGATACATTGATTAATATTATCTATAATTTAGAATTTTTTAAAAAGCAGGGAAGACTTACCAAAGAGATGAGGCCTGAAGATAAGGAATTATTGGATAAGAAAGTAGAAATGGAAAGCAAGTTTGTAGAAGCAATGGATGATGATTTGAATACGCCTGTGGCGTTAAGTACGCTCTTCTTATTGGCGAAGAGTGTTAATATCTATTTAAATGATAATGAGCTGAAGAACGAAGAAATTATGAATGAAATATTAGGATTTTATAAAAAATATGGAAGTGATATTTTAGGATTAAAGTTTTCTTCTAAAAAAGAAACTAACACAATACTGGAAGACAAAGAAGTAGATAAAATGATTAGCGATAGAGAGTTAGCAAGAAAAAATAAAGAGTGGCAAAAAGCTGACAAGATTAGGGAACAACTTAAGTCAATGGGCATTATATTAGAGGATACAGCTGAAGGAATACGCTGGAAAAAAGGTTGATGTTGTTTAAAAAATTGTTCCATAATTATATAATGTTATATTAAATTATTAAATATTGTAATAAAAAAAATAATAATTGTTAATATATTAAATATTTAATATAAATTATAATAATTTAAAATTATCGGGAGATAGTGTATTGGAAACATATGAAGATCAGTCTATTGTAGCTTATAAGAAATATGATGATTGCCAGCTGGTAAATATGGCAAACACTGGTGACCAGATTGCTGA
>JAQVMU010000004.1:0-10700 GCA_028703475.1 Atribacterota bacterium
ATTATTATATCCCATTTTTTACTTGAACCTAATATGGACTTCAGTATTGCACTAAGCTCATTAATAGGATAGCCTACTCCTCTCTTTCCAAATTCTCCAAAATATGCTAAGTCTCTGCGTATCTGGTCTGGGCTAATACCACCTGTTAATTTAGAAATTTCAGCGGAGGATATTGTATCCTTTTCTCTTCCAGAGTCTGTTTCAATCAATAAATCCAAGCATCTATGGTAAATGGATAACCGACCTATTGTGGCTTTGGGAATATTTTTCTTATTGTTTTTATAATTGTTTGTTTGCATCATAAAATATAAATATTTTTGTACATAATCTGATATTAATTAAACTGCTAAAAACTATTAATTACTTTTCTTTTATAGTTAATTAATTTTATTTTCTGGTAACCCAAATTTCATACCCAAGATTTTTAAGTTGTTGAGATGCTCTTTCTGCCTGTTCCTGGGTTTGGTAAGAACCTACTTGTACCTTGTAATTACCATTTTGGGGAACAACAAAGGTATCATATCCATGTCCTTCTATTTCTTTTGCTAAACTGCGGGCATTATTCTCAACAGAAAAAAATCCAACCTGTACAGTATAAGCCTGACCAGATGCCGGTTCAGTAACTCTTCTCTGGTCCTGGTGACTTTCTTCTCTTTCTATAACGGGTTGAGGACTTTGAACAATACTATCCTGCTGGGCTGATTGTTGTGGTGTTTGATTTTGTATTTCTGTTCCAACATTAATATCTTGTTGATGAACCGGACTTTCATCTTCAGCATCAGTTTCACCTAAAGCCAATTCTTCTGCAGAAATACCCTGAGTCTCCCCTCTCTGAGCCAATAATTCCTCTATCGTTTTTTGATCAGCATCACTTCTTTCAGCAATATCTTCTTCAAAACTTTGGTTCTGTTCGGCTTTCATATCCTCAGGAGGTAAAAAACTCTTTTCCCTGGCCATATAAAATGCAACAGATAAAATTACAATTGCCCCTACTAAAATAATTAACGTTTCCAGGTTACTCCTGGATTTTCTTTTATAAATACGCCTTGAACGTCTCAAATATTAATACCCCCTTCTAATATTAATCAGAGGAAAAATTAAAATTAGTATATCTAAATTAATATTATAATATGTTTTCTAAATTAATATACAGTTTATTCAAGATTTTTAAAAATATTTAAATATTCTATAAAAATATTCACACTTATCACTAAAATCTATTATATAATATTATAAATATTATTTTTGCATTAGATTACTCTTTACTAATATTACAATTCTTTGTGATTTACTGCAAATTTATATTATATATTATTAACATTTATTGTAAAAACTAATAAGGACTTATTATGACAGAGAATTCTAAAAACATATTATTAGGTGTTGGAAATAGTTTAAGGGGTGATGATGGTGCCGGTTCCTTTATTGCCAACAATTTTTCACATAAAAACTGGATTGTTTTAGATGGAAAAACTGCACCTGAAAACTGCACAGCAGTTATTAAAAGGGAAAAACCTGATCTACTTGTAATAATTGATGCTGCAGATATAAATCTTGCTCCAGGTGATTTTTCTGTTATTGCTCTTGATAAAATAAAAGAATATCAGCTTTCCACTCATTCAATGCCATTACACTTATTAATAGAATATCTTACTCCTTATTGTAAAAAAATAATACTAATCGGTATTCAACCAAAAAACATACAAACAAGTGAAAATTTAACTGATCAGGTTTCAGAAGGATGTTATAAGATAATAAGTATTTTAAAGGATAATAAAATTAGCAGCATTCCCGTCATACAATAAAAATACCACGCTTTTTTGCGCGGTATTTTTATTGTTATTTTTATATTATTATACAATTCACTTCACATATTTTTTAAAAACAAAACTGCAATCAAATTTATTTAACAATCATTTCGGGACTTAGCCGATCCTCATTTGCCAGTAAAAAATCTTCTGACATATGTAAACAATTAACCGGGCATATATCATTACACTGTGAACAAAAAATACATCTGTCAATTCTTATTTTGATCTTCTTTTCATCAGGGATAAATTCAATTGCACGGGATGGACAAACTCTAACACATAAACGACAACCAATACATTTATCCCTTTCATAAGTTATTTTTCCCCTGAATTTTTCTGGTATTTCCACTGGTGGATTTATATTTGCTTCACCTTTTCCTACTTTATTAATTAATTCAGTAACGGTTGTGTCTCCCGGATAATATTTAATAGGAAAACAATTTGTTGCTGCTTTGTTAAATAGTTGTTTAATTAATTCAAATACCATTGGAGTAGGCATACTCTTCACCTCAACTTATATTAAATAATCCACTACAATCAATAATAAACCCATCAGTCCAACTACTGATAGATAGATCAAATAGGTAACGGAAGCTTGGTCTATCTTAAAACGGGCTAATGCTACTCGAATATAAGTAGCTTCAAAAAATATAACTATAAACATTTTTAATACAAAGAATAATATATCTATTATCCTTGCAAATACACCACTAAAAGAAAACAAATGAGCTATATTATATGGAAAGAACAAGACAACAGTTAAAGCAGCCATAACTACCAGCTTAACTGCATTTGCGAGTTCAAATAAGGCTAAATTTCTTCCAGAATATTCAACCAGGGCACCACCCGCTAATTCAGTTTCAGCTTCTGGAGTGTCAAAAGGAACAATAGACAATTCTGCTGGCGTAACAATTGCTAAAGTAAAAAGAAGTAATATGGCACCCAGGAATCCCAATGGTCCCACTACTCCCCATATTGGATTAGCGGTAAGAATATCCAGTGAAAATATGTTTAAACCAGGATACGCAAGATTTAATCGCCATCCAAGTGCAATAATAATTGTAACTAACGGTAATTCATAACTCATCATTAAAACCATTTCTCTTTGTGCACCAATACTGGCATAAGTTGAACCAGAGCTAAACCCGCCTACAACCAGGGCAACAGCAGGTATTGCTAATAAATATGCAATTAATATTAGATCTCCGGATCCCCCCAACAATGCCGGGAAAGAAGCAATAGGAATATAAAATAAAATAGTGATTGTTGAAACAAGAGCCAGTAACGGTGCTCCGTTAAAAACCCATGGTACTGCATTCTCTGGAACCACAGTTTCTTTAATCATCAGTTTAAAAAAGTCATAAAATGGTTGCCTGATTGGTGGTCCAATTCTTGATTGCATCTTAGCTGCTATTTTTCTATCTAAACCTTTATAAAAGAGACCAATAGTTATTCCTAAAAAAGCAATTACTATTGCCCCAACAATCTTTAATAAAAAAATCAAAACACCACTCTCCATCATTGTAATAACCTCCTGGTTTTTTCAACGCTTAACTTTCTCAATTGATCCCTGGTCAATATTTCTTGTTTATAAGTATTTGAATCTACCAGGGTAACTCTGTCCATGCAACCTATACAAGGATCTATAGAGGCAATAACAATTGGAATATCAGCAACTTCCTGATTTTTTAACATAGGCACCCATGGCATTAGGTTATTGTACGTTGGAGCTCTTGCTTTCCACACCTCAGGGCTTTCCCCTTCACCTAATTTTACATAGTGAATAACTTCTCCTCTAGGAGCTTCGTGTCGGCCAACTCCTTCACCGGTTGCTTTTTTAAGTGTTCCTAATAATTTTGCTAATTTCTTTTCAGATAAAATATCCCCATCAGGCATATTATTTACACAATACTCAATTATTTCAACTGATTGTTTTACTTCTAATAATCTTACTATAATCCTATCAAAAACATCACCATTAACTTCTCCAGAAAATGCTTCTGGAGTAATGGCCTTGATATCCATATCTGCATATGCAGAATACGGATGATCCTGCCTGACATCTTTTTTGACACCCGAGGCTCTGGTTGTTGGCCCTACTGCTGACAAATTAAGCGCTTCCTCATAAGATAATGGGCCAATACCTTTTGTTCTCAAGGCAATGCTGGGATCTTGCAAAAATACATCCTCTAATTTCTGATAAGTTTCCTTGTAATATTCCAATGTTTGTTTGATTCTGGGCATATGCTCATCTGTAATGTCCCTTCTAACTCCACCTATCGTAAAAACACCATAATTTACACGATTACCGGTTAATAGTTCTAACAAATCCATTACATTTTCCCGGACTTTCCATGATAAGAAAAGTACTGAGTCAAACCCTAACTCATGGGCAGCAACACCAGCCCAAAGTATATGTGAATGTATTCTTTCTAATTCTGCAATAATTGCCCTTATATATTCTGCCCTGGGAGGAACTTCAATATTTGCAGCACTTTCAACAGCTCTACAAAAAGCATAAGGATGTGATACAGAGCAAATACCACAAATCCTTTCTGCTAAATAAATAATCTGGATTATATTCCTATTTCTTCCCATAAATTCTATGCCGCGATGGTTGTCTCCAGGGGCTAAATCTACGGATGTAATCTTTTCTCCTGCTATTTCAAAATTAAAGGTCATCGGTTCTTCCAATGAAGGATGAATCGGACCAATAGGTACTTTATAACTCGACTTGGCCAATTTAAATCACCTCAACTTTCATTTTTGAATGAGATCATCCAATCCTTTTTGGTTTTTTCTAAACGGATAAATATTTTTCGGAAAATCTTCCGGTAAAAATATATTATGCATATCCGGCAATCCAACAAAATTAACACCAAACATTTCCTTAATTTCCCTCTCAGTAGTTTGTGCACCAGGAATGATATCAGTTATCGTGCTAATAGATGGTTCTTTAATATCTAATTTTACCTTTATATTAAGACAAACTTCTTTGCCCTCTTCTCCATAATATATAGACATAAGATACGTTAAAATAACGTTTTCTCCATTATCCTCTCCTGCAATAATAGAAATATGGGGATAATGCAGGGTAGATATTAATTCTATGGCATCTATTAATTTTTCTCTTTTTATTTCAAGCCAAATATTGTGATTTTCTTTTTGCTTGATGCCTTCTTTTTTGATGTCAAGTCTTATATCCAATAAAGATTCTTTTAATTCTTTTTTTAAGAAATCTATTAATTCTTCTGGTTTCATATATTGCATAATTATCACCTAAACCTTATTTTTTAATATTAAGAACTGGCTTCTTTGGCTGTTTCGATAACTTTTGCTTTATTTGATTCATTTCTTATTCTTTCCAGTTTGAGCCAAGCCTTTAAAACCCCATTTATGATAGCTTCCGGTCTAATTGGACAACCAGGGACGTATACATCAACTGGTATATGTTTATCTACCGGCCCTACAATATTGTAAGAATCATAAAAAACGCCCCCGCTGCTTCCACAAGTACCTACCACAATAACTGCCTTGGGATCAGGTGTTTGATCGTAAATCAATTTTAATCTGGGTAACATTTTTCTATTTACCGGGCCAGTAACAAGTAAAACATCTGCATGCTTTGGACTTCCTACGAGTTTAATTCCAAATCTTTCTACATCATATCTAGGAGTTAATAGAGCTACAATTTCAATATCACATCCATTACAAGAACCTGTATTTAAATGGAATACCCATAGAGAACGATCAAAATTCTTATTTAATTTCATGTTAACTTACTCCTACTATAATAAAGATAATTGCCATAACTAATATAATCCAACCACTATAGTCATTTATATTGCCTGTATGTAATGCAACCATGGGTTTATAATATCTTTTTAATGCCTCTGTAAATCCCCAATAAATATGACTTGCACCCACATGGGAGTCTTCCTTGCTTATTTCTCTATTTCCAGAAAGAAAAGGTTTGGTTTGGTCAGTATTCTTTTTATATTGATCCTCTCCGTGGCTTCTAATCCAAATTGCGGATATTCCTATAATTATGAACATTATCAGCCATATTATAGCATTCCAATTTCCACTTCCAGTCTCCAATAATCCAATATTCATATTACATTCCTCCCAAAATAACTGCAGTGTAACTTGATTGGTTAATCAAAGCCATTACCGCTGGGTGTACTATATATTTGACAACTAAATCAGGAAATAATCCAAATAAAACAATAATACAAGCTAATGCTCCCATCGCAAAAAGCATGCTTTTTGGTACTTCTTTAACATCTTTGTATTGTTCCATTTTAGGCCCCAGAAAAGCACTGTGAAATACTTTTACAAAAGATGCAAGAGTTAAAATACTTACCAGCATAGCTATAATTGATAGTAAAGGGTTGAATTGGAAAACTGATTCGTAAATAATCAATTTTGAGGCAAAACCATTAAATGGTGGAATCCCTGCAATTGCGGCAGCTCCTATAATGAAGAATATTGCAGTATAAATCATATTATTACCCAATCCGCCCATTTTATTTAAATTCCTGGTGCCTGTTCTATAAAATAACGCACCTGCTGTTAAAAAAAGCAATCCTTTATACATTGCATGATTCATGATGTGAAAAATGCCACCCTCCATAGCTTTAATACCAAATGTTTCCAGAGCAATAGGATTTGCTAAAACAGCAATCCCAACTCCAACACCTAACAGCATATAACCAGTTTGTGAAACAGCATGGTAAGCCATTAGTCTTTTAATATCTTTTTGAATGATTGCCATGGTAACCCCGATAAACATTGATAAAAGCCCCAGGATAATAATAATCCAGCCAATAGTGATAGTATTTAAAGTAATATTGTAAAGTGAAAAAATAATTCTGAAAAGTGCGTACAAACTAGCCTGACTGGCTGCAACTAATATCATTGTAATTGATGCCGGGGCTTCTGAATAAGCATCAGGTGTCCACATATGCATGGGTACCGAACCAGCTTTCATAGCTAAAACTGTTACCAGTAATATAAGGGCAATCTTATCAAGCTGTGTAAATTTCATCACACTGGCAATAGTTGCCATATTCAAAACATCATATTGTCCATAAAACAAGCCTACAGCAAATAACACCATTAATGCAGAAATCGAGCTGACAACCATATATTTAAATCCAGCCTCTGCAGGCTCTCCGGAAAGATTGCTTCTAAATGCAATCAAGGCTACTGAAGCAATGGATGCAATCTCCAGGAATACAAAGAAGTTAAATATATCTCCGGTGAATTCCATTCCAAACATTCCAGTTGCCAGTAATAGTAACAGGGCATAATATTTTTCCAGTCCACTATGCTTATCCATAAAAGCTATAGAGTAAATTGCCCCCAGGAAGGAAACAATTGCAGTTATCAAGCCCATAAATATCCCCATACTATCAATATGAAAAATAATTCTAATGGGAACAGTATAGCCGGAAGGTAATGTTAATCCTGCTTCACTTCCGCCAAAAACATAAATTAACGGATTACCAGGAAGAATTCTAACAGCCATTAAAAGAGTAATAAGTAGGGTAAAACCTAATACAACTGCAACAAATATTCCAAGTATTTTTTTGTTTAAACGACTCACTACTGGTACTAAAAAAGCCGCTAACAGAGGAAAGGCTATAACTAAAGCCGGCGCATGTGTCATAATACTGCTCATTCTTTTAACCTCCTCACTTCATCTGTATCCAAAGTTCCATATTTTTTAAATATAATCATAGCAACAGAAAGAATAAGAGCAGTTGTTGCTACACCAATAACAATACTGGTAAGGGTTAATGCCTGAGGAGTGGGTAAAACCATTTTTAAACCTTCCGGAGCCTGTGTAAAAATCGGTGCTATTGCACCTTTTCGATATCCCAGGGTAATTAAAAATAAGTTCACTCCATTTTCAATTAAAGTAATTCCGATTGCAATTTTAATCAGATTTCTTTTATAAATCAGGGTATAAATACCTAAACCAATTAATAATGCCACTGCCAAATAAGGAAAATTACCAATCATATCATGAATTCTCCTTCTTCTTACTTATAATTTCTGAGCCTGCAGACATGGTAAGTATTATAACCCCAAAGGCTGCTAAAACCTCCAAGCCTACTGCCATATTCATAATTGTAACTGTACCGCCTGTATTTAAATCACCGGCATTTATTCCAGCAACAGCTGAATTACCAAACAATCCTCCACTATTTGCCATAAAATTATAAAAAAATGTTATTCCAAGGCCAAAAAAGGCAAAAGCAATAAAGAGGACTAAGCCTGTGGTTTCTATTAAAGAAAAAATATCTTCTGACAAAAATTTCTTACTACCCTGATTGCCATAAGTAACCACCAACAGGGCGAAAGCAGAAGCAACGATAGCTCCTCCTTGAAATCCCCCGCCAGGGGTCAAATGACCGTGTACAATAATATAAAAACCATATATCATTATAAAACCGTATATTAAGGTAGTTATCGTTCTTACAATTCGCGACATTTCGTTCATTTCGACACCTCCCTGAATAATGCAGTTACTCCCAGAACAGCTGTAAACAAAACTGTAGCCTCACCTAATGTGTCAAAACCTCGATAATCAAAAACTATAGTAGTTACCACATTATTTGCACCTGTTTCAGACTGGGCATTATCAATATAATAATCATCCATCTCACTAAAAGCTGGCTCTCCAAAAGGTCTCATGCCAGCAGCAGCCAAAATCATAAAAGCAATAAAAAATATTAAGGCGATTCCAAAAATTGTTTTTTTCATGATTTTTCTCCTTATTTCCTGGTTGCCCGAATTGCAAAAATATAAATTGCCATTGTTAAAGCTGCTCCAATACCGGCTTCCGCGATAGCTACATCCGGTGCATGTAACAAGTAAAACTCCAATGACAACAATAAACTAGCTGCTGCTAATGCTATAACTGAAGTTAACAGACTTTTATGGATAACAGCAAGTACTGAGGCAATAATCATTATTACCAACACAGCAATATGAGCAAAACCTACTAATGGACTCATTTTAATTTTGCCTCCTTTAATTCATCAATTACCGCCTGTTTTGGCATAACACCACTACGATGAGCAGCCCTTGAAATTGCATGCGCTCCAGTAGGGTTTGTAATGATAAGGCAAGCTAATGCTACTATGGTATGTAAAGCCAAAACGCCATACTTTGAATTTCCACTTACTTTCCAAAGATAGAAACCAAAAATAATTACTGCCAGAGAAGTAAATATTGACCCAAATGTTGTACATTTTGTGGCAGCATGTAACCTGGTATAAACATCAGGAAACCTCATTAGACCAATAGAGCCTAACCCGTTAAAAAATATACCGATCAATATTAGTATCAACAAAATAATCAATAAAATTGTCATTTATCTTTCGCCCTCCTCTCCATATAATTAGCAATATACAATGTAGCAATGTAAGATAGTAAGGCATATACAATCGCAACATCAATATAAATTACTTCTTCAAATGCAGCACCAAAAAGTATCATTCCTGCTATTATCAGGGTATTAATTGTGTCCAATGCAACAACACGATCTGGAATTGTCGGCCCTAAAATAAGCCGAAATAAAGATATAAGCATAAAAATAACTAATGCTATAGCTGAAATAAGAAATATGTTTAAAATTTGATTCATTCTGCAATCCTCCTGGCCCAATCAGGGAAAGTACCACAAATATCTTCTATACTGGGTTTCAGATTTGTCACATTTATCCAATGAATATATAAATCATTGTTAGTTTCATCAATATCAACACTTAATGTACCTGGTGTTAAAGTAATAGAGTTTGCCAAAAAAGTAATAGCAGCGTCACTCTTCAGTCCCGGAGATATTTTTACTATACCTGGATTGATTTTACCTGTAATAACCCGTATTGCAACATCAATATTTGCCTTTGCCATCGCATAGAAAAAAGGACCGATTACGTAAGCCAAAAAAAGAATCCATTTTATCGGATTGAGTAAATGATATTGCTTTTTCTGAAATAAAACATTAGTTGATACAATTGCAATGATCAAGGAAATAATAACAGCAAATATTATTTCATTTTGATTCCACAAACCCAAAATATCTCCCTGGTTGGCTGCTAAAAACATATAAGCAATAAAACTTAACAAAAAATTAGCAATATAACCAATCATCACTTCACCTCACTTTGATACTCGTTATCTTTAATTTTATATTTTTATATCTATACTTGTAATATTAATATTATTATTTTTTATAAATAATTTGTCCGATTGTCAATTTGACAATGATAATATCTTTATTAACCACTGCAAATTTTTTTGAAAAGCAATCTTTGTATGACAACATTTAATATCACAAAATACTTCAAAAGTATACCATATTGAAACTAATTCACGCAATTGATTTTGAAAATTTATTTAATCTCTAATTCGATATCCTGTATAAACAATTCATCACCACTGATTATATTTATTGACTGGCTTTCACAGAAAGGACATTTAAATTCTTCCTTATCCAAATAAAATTCTTTGTGACAGTCCTGGCATTTTCCTTTTAGAGGGGAATTAGTAATTTCTATTTTTGCTTTTTCTGCAGGTGTTGATTTTGATAGCTGGTAAAATGCGGAAATAAGCAGCTCTTTATGAATCATAGTAAATTCACCAATAATTATACGTATTAACTTTACTTTTTCACGTTTATCAGTGATGTTAGACTTGTCTAATACAATCCTTAATAAATTCTTTGCAACAGATCTTTCGTGCATTGTCGCCTTGATTCTTAATGGTTTTAATTTTTGAAATAAAATGGTGCCGGGAGGGGGATTTGAACCCCCACAAGCATATGCCCACCAGCCCCTCAAGCTGGCGCGTCTACCTATTCCGCCATCCCGGCAAA
>JAQVMU010000004.1:10800-46243 GCA_028703475.1 Atribacterota bacterium
GCCTTGATTCTTAATGGTTTTAATTTTTGAAATAAAATGGTGCCGGGAGGGGGATTTGAACCCCCACAAGCATATGCCCACCAGCCCCTCAAGCTGGCGCGTCTACCTATTCCGCCATCCCGGCAAATTAAAAGACAGTATATAGTATACCGTATTAAGTATAACGTTTTTGTGTATAATTGTTGTTTTAAAATAACGAATATAGAGATAAAACCTAAGAACTAAAATATAAATCTTTTTTTATTCATTAATTACTAAAAGTTATTTTTAGCATTATGAGCTTACTAACTTCCCCTGTTAATTAATTGATGTTTTCCCGTATGTCTGCTTTAAATATTAGACTTCCACCTTAAATTTACAATTGTAACCTACATTTATACTTACATTCTTTTCACGTTATACGGTATACGTTATACGTAATACTAAATTAGTTTAACTAATTTATTATTCTCAATAATTCCTGGAATCCGTCCCCTCTTGGCAACTGGTTTTCCCTCTACTTCTTTAATATCAAGAGTCATGTCTATTGGTGAGGCATCACTAATATAGCTACCTACTCCAAAGGCATCAACAGCCTCTTTGTTAAGAATTTCAATTCTTCCAGGATTGATTCCACCAGAAACAAATATTTTTACGTGAGTAAAACCTGCCTGATCTAATCTTGCCCTGACCTCTTTCACTAAATCAGGAGTGACACCACCTCTTTCACTTGGCGTGTCAAGCCTGACACCTAACAAATCTTTACCCAGAGCCTTAGAAACTCTTATTGATTCCTCTGCCTCATCTTTAAAGGTATCAATCAGCATAACCCGGGGAACATCCTCAGGAGTACAGTCATTGTAAGCCTTTGCTGCTTTTACTGTATCACCGGTGATAATGATGACTGTGTGTGGAATGGTACCCTGTGGTTCTTGCCCCATTAATTTTGCACCCAGTACACAGCTTGCTCCGTCAATGCCGCCAATAATAGCTGCTCTTTCCATAACTGGAGCAACAGCAGGGTGAATATGTCTTGAACCGAAACATATTACTCTTTTACCATTTGCTACATTATGGCATTCCCTGGCAGCCGTAGCCCAGGCAGAACTACTTGCTAATGTTCCTAAAATAATTGTCTCAAAAACACCAAATTCTTTATAGGGACCTTTTATTCTCATTAATGTATCTTTTGCAAAAAAAGAATCACCTTCTTGTAGTGACCAAAGGCTTATATTTTTGTCTTTCAACAAATTATATACTTCCTGCATTCCAGCAAAAATACCATTTCTTCTTGCAAAAATCTCTGCAGTAACTATAGTATTATCTAATTTTAAATATTCAAGTATTTCTAACGCCCTTATAAAATATATATCTGTTGTCAATCCTTTTTCAATCTCATCATGATTTGCTGAAAAAAATTTTCTATCAGGATTAACCTTGTATTCCTTAATCTCAGCAGTTGAATGAACAAAGTAATTCATTATTTTATTCGCATCCTTATACTATCTTATAATACTAATCAATATTGAAGAAACCATATACAATACTGCAATAGTGGTGGTTATTTTGAGCAATAAGGCCTCTTTGCCTTTTCTTCCGCTATGGTTAGCAAAGGTTCCACCGCCAAAAATTCCACCTCCCTGACCAGCTTTTCTGGACTGGAATAAAACAACTCCAATAAGTGCTAAACTTGTAATAATCTGTATAAGCATTAACCATGTAGGCATTGGTAATCCTCTCCTTTATAGTTTTAATACCTTGAATATAATTATTATCCATATATGCTTATGAATCATAACATATTTGTAATTCCGAATCAAGCTAATCAAATGCTAAATTTATACACTTTCATACTTTTTAATCTAAATTTTACTCTGCATACTTGACTATTTCAGAAAAAGAGAGTGCTTTGAGACTCGCCCCGCCGACTAATGCACCATCAATATCCGATTCAACCATCAGTTCTTTGGTATTCTCTGGTTTAACGCTTCCACCATATAATATCCTTATTTTTTCAGCAGTATTTTCATCATATCTTTGTTTCCAAATGCATCGAATATATTTAATCATATCATTAGCATCCTGTGAAGTTGCTGATTTACCAGTACCAATAGCCCATATCGGTTCATAAGCGAAAACAACCTTTTCGGCATCTTCAGGTTTAAGTATTTCAAAAATTGCTTCCACCTGTTCCCTGACTATATCTTTGGCAGTGCCGGATTCTCTTTCTTCTAATTTTTCCCCTACACATATTATTGGTTTAATTCCGGACGAAAGAGCCTTGCCAACCTTTCTGGCTACTTCCTGTGAACTCTCATTAAAGTATTCTCTTCTTTCTGAATGACCCAAAATCACATAATCACAACCGATGTTCTTCAGCATATTGGCTGAAATTTCTCCAGTATATGCACCTTCATTCTGAAAATACATATTTTGAGCTCCTAACAAAATATTAGTATCCTGTATTATTTCTCTGGTTACCCACAGGGAAGTAAAGGGGGGACAAATAACAATTTCGGTTTTCTGGTATTCTTTCACAAAATCAACCAGTTCCTTCACCAGTGAAATGCTTTCCGTAATTGTTTTATTCATCTTCCAGTTTCCTGCTATTAATGGCTTCCTCATTGTCTTATCCTCCTACAATAAATAGTTAGACAGGGAATTAAGAATAACAAGGTATGTAATTCAGGGAATTTCCCTGTCTAACTTAAAATCAACAAAATTAAAAAGAATTATTCATAATACACAAAAATAGGCATTACTTTGATATATATTTAACCAGATCAATAATTCTACATGAATAGCCCCATTCATTATCATACCAGGAAACAACTTTAGCCAGGTTTCCGTCAACAACCATGGTAGACAAACCATCTACAATAGATGAGAATGCATTCCCATTATAATCAGAAGAAACCAGAGGCAATTCACTATAGTCCAAAATACCCTTTAAAGAACCATGAGCTGCATCTCTTAAAGCCTGATTAACCTGCTCTGCAGTAACTTCTCTCTTTAGCCATGCAGATAAATCAACCACGGAAACATTAGGTGTCGGTACCCGAAAGGCCATTCCATTTAGTTTACCTTTTAATTCCGGTATGACAAGGGTAACAGCCTTTGCTGCTCCTGTTGTGGTTGGCACCATCGATAAAGCCGCTGCACGAGCTCTTCTGAAATCCTTATGAGGCCCGTCCAAAAGCATTTGATCGGAAGTGTAAGAATGAATAGTAGACATAATACCCTTCTCTATACCAAATGTGTCATTAAGTACTTTTACTACAGGTGCCAGACAATTAGTAGTACAGGAAGCATTGGAAATGATGTGATGTTCTGCATTATTATAATTTTTTTCATTCACTCCAAGCACTATTGTTACATCTTCCCCTTTTGCAGGTGCGGTTATTATCACTTTTTTTGCTCCTGCTGACAAATGTTTGCCGGCATTCTCCCTATCCCTAAACAAACCTGTTGATTCTATTACTATATCCACTCCTAAGTCTTGCCATGGTAAGCTTGCCGGATCCTTGATACTTAACACTTTTAATTCTCTTCCGGCAACCTCTATTACATCGTCTTTTACCTTTACATCGTCTTTCAATATTCCATGTACAGAATCATATTTTAAAAGGTGTGCCAGTGTATTAGCATTAGTAATATCGTTTACAGCTACAAAATCAATGTTTTTGTCTTCCAATGCAGCCCTAAACACGTTTCTGCCTATCCTTCCAAATCCATTAATCCCTACTTTTATGTTCATCTTTTCCTCCTTGAACCTATATATATTTATATTATTTAACTGGTTTTTTGTATCTCCTGCGTAACATTGCAGGTAAAATCCCTTGTAATTTGCGATATTTAGCAATTGTTCTTCTAGCAATTTTTATATTATCCCTCTGTTGCAGTAAATCAGCTATCTGCTTATCAGAATATGGAAAATATGGATTTTCTGTTTCAATGTAGTTTTTTATGATTCTTTTTATCTTTTCATTTGATATTGCACTTTGCTTTTCCTGTGACAAGCCTTTTGAAAAAAAGTATTTCATATCATAAAAACCTCTGGGTAGTTGTATTTTCTTATTATTAATTGCCCGTGATACTGTTGATTCATGTATACCAAGGGATTCTGCTGCTTTTTTCATAGATAACGGCCTCAGGTACGCAATCCCATTTTTTAAAAATCCATCCTGGTAATCAATAATAAATCTGGTTATATCCGATAAAGTTTTTCTTCTTTGTTCAATACATTTTATTATCCATCGAGCTGAATTTAATTTTGATTCAAGATATTTTAATATTTTTTTTTGCTCATTCTCATTTTCAATTGTAGTAAATTTTTCATAATTAACTTCTTTTGAGCAACTTTGCTTTAAAATATTTCTATAATGAGAATTAATCTTAATCAACGGATAGTAATTATTATTTTCAATTATTTCATATCTATCGTCAACATTTTTAACAATAATATCAGGTATTAAAAGATTTAATTCACTACTTTGTTGAAATATTCTTCCCGGTTTGGGTTCAAAATTCTTTACTATTATATCTAATAGACATTGTACTTCATATTTTGAAATACAAAGTTCTTTACTAATTTTTTTAAAATTCTTCTGTGACAATTCGGACAAGTAAAATAGAATTAATTTTTTTAAAACACTTTTATTTTCAAGCTTTAGATGCTTAAGCTGGAGCAAAAGGCATTCCCTTAAGTCTCTTGCACCTATTCCCGGTATTGTGCAATTCTGTATCATTGCCAATATTTTTTTTACCAGTTGCTCAGAGATGTTTAAGTCTTTTGATATATCTGAGCAACTTATTGTTAAATAACCATTTTGGTCTATATTTCCTATTATGAATTCACCAATTTTATAATCTGTATCATCTTCTATTAATACCTTAAAATTTAATAGTAGATGTTCATGTAATGTTGTATTTACATGAAAGGAATAATCACATTCCTTTTTCTGATCTGATGAGAGAATTTTATTGCCCCATATAGCATTGGACTCCGGGAAAGATGATAAGAAAGACCGCATATTGTTATTATCTGATTCCCAATCAATTTTTTTGTCTATACTGCTTTTTTGACTCTCGTTATCTCCATCTATACTCTGACTAAAATCTCCATCTCTCTCAGTAACAGGGCTAAATTCTACTTCTAAAACAGGATTTTCTAATGATTCTTTTTCTATCCAGAGGTTTAACTCCATAATGTCCATCTGTAATATTTTAATTGATTGGCGCATCTGTGGTGTTAAGTTTAACGTTTGTTTCTGTTCTAAGGCCATGCCCTGATTCATCAGTTTCTCCCTAATTATAAAATTAGCTTTAAAGAGATTATCAAAAGAATTATAACATGATTTAAACTATTTATACAAAAAAGCATGTTACTATTTTAATCACAGAACACCTGTTGTATGTTTCTATCAAGAAATGTAGACATCTTTTGTTAAATAGCATGAAGCTAACTGTTCGATTTTTCTTAGACGATGATAAACCCCTGATTTAGAAATACTACCTCCAATAGTATTAGCAAGTTCCTTTATGCTTGCATATGGATTATCTAACCTGGCTTGAATAACTTCTTTTAGATTATCCGATAAATTATCCATTCCTATATGCTCTTTTATAATATCAATATAAAGCAATTGCCGTGATGCTGATAAAATAGTTTTATCAAGGTTTGCTGTTTCGCAGTTAACCAATCGGTTAACTGTATTAATTAAATCTTTCCTTGCAATAATATCCTGCAGATTGAGTAAGGCTCTTTGTAAGCCGATAAACTGTAAAAATTCAAATATTTGTTCACTTTTTTTAATATAAACCGCCCACTTTTTTTGCCATCGACTTATTTTCGATGAGAAAGATGCACTTTCCAATACATCCCAAATAATTTTGGCCTCCTCCCTGCAGCAACAAGATATTTCCAGATGATACATTCTTTCCGGGTCATTCACAAATCCTCCGGTCATAAATGCACCCCGCAAGAAACCTTTGTTTGAAAAATGCCCCGTGCAACTGTTTTTACTGTCAATTGATTGTTGTTTTTTGGTTATTTTCCCATTTGAATCTACAATTAAATTTAATTCACTCAAAATATATCTTAATTTTTTGAAATCAGCTATTTTTATAAGGTAATTTTTCCTATATTTTTTTCTTTTTATAGTTTCAATTTCTACTTCATAGTCAAATATTTTTTTGAATAAAAAATAGACTGCTTTAATCATAACAGGGTTCTCTATATTTATGGAAAGCAGGTCTTTCTTTTTATCTATATGCCCATTTAGAAGAACAAAAGCCATTAACTCTCCCTTTTGTTCCAATCTATCCTGTGGTCTAATCTGTGCTAATTCTTGTTTTACCAGGGAAGAAAAATACATTTATCCTAATTTTTCTCCTTATGTATGATTTCCATGATTAATTTGGCCAATTTTTCAGAGCTATGTCGGGCAAAATTATATTCTGAAAGCAGTTCCTGGCTAATAATGTTTGTTTTCTGGTCATATTTTGTATTCAATAAGTCATTTTTCACAGGAAAAGCACCTTCATCCTGGTATTTAACAGCCATTTTTTTATCCAGTTTTTTATTATTTAGCAGTACATAATCAAGGCAGTTTTGTTTAAGATATTTTATTACTTCTGTTAAATGCATTGAGGTAGAATAGTTATCGGTTTCCCCTGATTGAGTCATTACATTACAGATATATATTTTTGTGGCGTTTGATTTACATATTGCCTCGGGAATATCCTTTACCAGCAAATTACAAATAACACTGGTATACAAGCTTCCAGGACCAAGTATGACTGTATCAGCTCCTTCAATTGCCTTTATCGTATCAGGTAGTGGGAGTGCTAAAGATGGTTCGATGAAAACATTGTCAATCTTTCCTTTACCTTTTGCTATATTGCTTTCTCCCTTTATTATTATATTATTCTTTAACCGAGCACACAATGTTACATTTTCAATTGAAGAAGGCAGAACCCTCCCCCTTATTGCCAATATTTCACTGGATTTTTTAACTGCCTCTGAAAAATCTCCACTAACCTCAGACATGGCAGTTATAAATAGATTTCCAAAACTATGTCCCTGCAAGCTACCATCTTTAAATCTATATTGAAATAATTCAGTCATCAAAGACTCCCTGGTAGAAAGGGCTACTAAACAATTCCTTATGTCTCCCGGGGGTAAAACTCCTAATTCATTCCTTAATAAACCTGAGCTTCCTCCGCTATCAAAAACAGTCACAATAGCTGTGATATTACTGGTATATTGTTTAAGCCCTCTCAATAAAGTATGCAGACCAGTCCCTCCCCCTATTACAACAATATGGGGCCCTTTTTCTAATTTTCTTTTTGCATAAATAATCTCGGGGATTTGATCAATTTGCTGAGGTATAACTTTTTTTAAAATGGACCGGTTTATATTAGATATTCCAAGAATAACCATTGCTGAACCTGCTAAAATAAGTATTAATCCAGATAAATGGGGGGCAATATTGTAATATATAAACAAGCTTCTTATTTGATTTTTTATCCATAAAAATCTGGTTAAATCAAGTAGAAAGATTAAACCAACGGCCATCAGGATTATTCCAGCTAAAACAATTAGCAAAAATCGCTTTACTTGCATCCCGGGATAAAACCATTTTGCCAGGGAAGCTAAGTTATAATATTTTTTACTCATTTTAAAGCTTCTCTTTATATCTTTTTTCATCTTTCTTAATATCTCTATGCCTTTTAAAAATATTATGATTTTTTGCTTTTAATAGTTGGTACAATTTATTGACAATAAAAACTGAACGATGCCTCCCTCCAGTACATCCAATAGCTATAGACAGATAATTTTTTCCTTCATCAACATAATGAGGAAGAATAAAATCTATCAGTGAAATAAGCTGATCAACAAATTGCTGGGTAACGGGGAATTTCATTAAATAGTTCTTGACTTTATCATCACTACCGGATAGACCGCTCAATTCATCATGATAGTACGGATTGGGTAAAAATCTGACATCAAAAACCAGATCAACATCTATTGGCATACCATATTTGTACCCAAAAGAGATCAAACTGATATGCATTCCTTTGGCAGAATTCGTCTGAGAATATCTGCGGATTTCAGTATTCAATTGTCTGGGACTTAAATGAGAAGTATCTATAATCATTGTAGATTTTGATTTTAAATCTTTTAATTTTTTCCTTTCCTGACGAATGTTTTCAAGAATACTTTGCGAAAACTGTAGAGGATGCTTCCTTCTTGTCTCGCTGAACCTTCGGACTATAACATCGTCTTTTGCTTCAAGAAACAATATTTCAGGATTAATGCTCATGGATTCCAATTCTTTTAAAGACTCATCTAATTCCCGAAAAAATATTTCACTCCTGATATCCACAACAAATGCAATTTTTGATAATTTTCCTCGTGATTTGAGGCACATTTCGGCAAATTTTGGTATTAACTGTGGGGGGATATTATCAACACAAAAAAAATCTAAATCTTCAAAGCACTTTATAGCTATACTTTTACCAGCCCCGGAGAGTCCGGTAATAATTATAAAACGGCTATCTTGCATAATGTCCTCATAAATAAATTTACATATTTTCCGGAGCACCAATTCCCAGTAAAGAAAGCGCATTTTCCAGAACAATTTTAATACAAGAGATTAAATAAAGTCGTGCGTTGGAAAGATCTCTATCTTCACTAATTACCTTATATTCAGTATAGTATTTGTGAAAACCTGCTGCTAACTCATGCAAATAACTAGCAACCATATGGGGTTTCCAATGAATGGCACTTTTTTCAATTACTTTTCTGAAATTGGCCATTTTTTTTATTAATTCCAATTCATCCTCTTTATCAAGCACCTCCAGATTGACTTCCTCTTTAATTCTATCATCTAATATAATATTATTTTCCATTGCTTTTTTAATTATACTGCAAATTCTGGCATAAGCATATTGGATATAATAAACCGGGTTTTCCATAGATTGAGATTTGGCAATATCCAAATCAAATTCAGTATGACTGTCATGGCTATGCATTAAGAAAAAATAGCGGGCTACATCTTTACCCACCTCATCTAATAAGTCTTTCAGGGTAATAAATTCTCCACCCCTGGTACTCATTCCAACCATTTGCCCATCCCTTATCAGGGTTACAAATTGTACAAGCAACACCTGAAATGTATCAGGATTATAGCCTAATGCCTGAATTGCTGATTTCATTCTCTTGATATAGCCGTGATGGTCAGAACCCCAGATATCAATCAAAGTGCTAAAACCTCTTTTATATTTATCATCATGATAGGCAATATCAGAAGCAAAATAAGTGGGTTCTCCATTCTCTCTTATTACCACCCTGTCCTTTTCATCTCCAAATTCAGTGGCTTTAAACCAAAGTGCCCCATTATCATCATAAATATACTTTTCTTTACGCAGTCTTTCCATGACCGTCTGGACCTTATTTGAAATATAAAGGGATTCCTCACTGAACCAGTTATCAAATTTTACGCCAAAAGACTCCAAATCCTTTTTTATATCTTGCAATATTGTCTTGTGAGCAGTTTCCTTGAAAAAAGCAATCTGATCGGAGGTATCTTTTTCCCCAATTTGTTCTATAAACTCCTCCTTGATTTCTCTGGCCAGGGAAGTAATATATTCTCCCTGGTATCCATTTTCCGGGAACTCTGTCTCTTTACCTATAAGATTTTGATACCGGGCAAAAACTGATTCTCCCAAAATGTCTATCTGTTTACCATGATCATTAATATAGTATTCTGTAAATACATTATAACCAGCTGCTTTTAATATTTTTGCTAATGCATCTCCAACTGCAGCACATTTTCCATGTCCAACATGTAACGGCCCGGTTGGATTAACACTTACAAATTCAATTAATATCTTTTCACCCTTACCTGCATCCGAACAGCCAAACTGTTTCCCTTTTTGCATAATTTCCTTTAATATTTTATACAATACGGAGCTTTCAAAATAAAAATTAATAAACCCGGGACCAGCTATTTCGATTTTGCTTATTGAAACATCACTTTTTTTATTAATTTCCTGTACAATATTGTTAGCAATTTCTCTTGGTGGTTTTTTAAAAATTCCGGCTAACTGTAAAGCAATATTAGTAGATAAATGGCCGTGTTCAGGGTTTTTAGGAGTAGTCAAGATGATATTTGGGAATGCTTCTGAATTAACTGATTGTTCTGGAGAACATTTTTGAATTGCTTCTTTTATTACCTCTATCAGATGCTCATTAACCTTCTTATTCAACGATACCCTTCCTCTCTTGGTTCAATGTTTTATGGAAAAAATAAATATAATAGTGGAGCGCCCGAGAAGAGTCGAACTTCCAACACGGGGCTTAGGAAGCCCCTGCTCTATCCATTGAGCTACGGGCGCTTATCTTATAATAATTAATTCGAAAACCATTTTAACATAAAATATTAATATGTACAATTTGATTATTATTGTTTTAATAAGAAAAAGAATAAAACAATATATAAATTTTTAATATAAATGACAAGCTACAAAATGTTTTTTTTCAATTTCTCTTAGGAGAGGTTCCTCTCTTGAACAAATTTCCATTGCTTTTGGGCATCGGGGATGAAAACGGCATCCTTTTGGAGGATTAGCCGGACTTGGCACATCTCCCTGTAAAATAATTCTTTTCTTCTTAAAATCAGGATTGGGAACAGGAACAGCTGAAACTAACGCCTGCGCATAAGGGTGTAGTGTATTCTTAAAAAATATTTCTTTTGATGCTATTTCTACTATTTTTCCTAAATACATTACCGCAACCCGATCGCTGATATATTTAATAACACTTAAATCATGAGCTATAAATAAATAAGTCAGATTGAACTCTTCTTGTAAATCTTTAAATAAATTAATAATTTGTGAGCGAATTGAGACATCTAAAGCAGAAACCGCTTCATCACAAATAATCATTTTGGGGTCTAATGCTAAAGCGCGAGCTATTCCAATTCTCTGTCTCTGTCCTCCGCTGAATTCATGTGGAAAACGATCCATATATTCCGGTACAATGCCTACCTTTTCCAATAAATCCCCCACTTTCTGGTACCTTTTTTTAAAATTGTATATGTTATGTGCTGCTAATCCTTCAGCAATAATATTTCTTACCTTCATTCTAGGATCCAGGGAGCTATAAGGGTCTTGAAAGATAACCTGTAAGTCTTTCCTGTACTTTCGCATCTGGCCTTTTTTTATCTTTGCAATGTTTTTTCCCTGAAATAAAATATCACCACCGGTAGGCTCCTCCAACCGAAGTATAGTCATAGCAGTAGTTGATTTCCCACAACCTGACTCCCCGACAAGTCCCAATGTTTCTCCTGAATATATGTCAAAACTAATACCATCAACAGCCTTTACCCACCCTACTGTTTTTCTGAATACACCTTTTTTTATCGGAAAATACTTTACTAAATTTTTTATGCTTACTAATGTATTATCCATCTGTTGACAACCTCCCGGTAAAAGACACTTTTTGTGCCTCCTTTTTTACTTTGTCAATATGCCAACAACTAACTGAATGATTTTTTTCAATTTCCACCAGGGGAGGTTCTTCTTTACGGCATTTTTCTGTAGCAAAAATACAGCGCGGATTAAATTTGCATCCTTCCGGAAAATGTAGTGGGTCAGGAACAACACCCGGAATTGACTCTAACTTCTTTATATCCATATCTAATCTTGGAATTGAAGTAAGAAGGCCAAAGGTGTAAGGATGTAGAGGTGAATAGAATATTGAACGGGTAGTAGCATATTCAACGATCTTGCCGGCATACATAACTGCAACTCTATCAGCAATTTCAGCAATAACTCCCAGATCATGTGTTATCATAATCATAGAACTGTTAAATTGCTCTAAAAGTGACTTCATCAATTCTAAAATTTGAGCTTGAATTGTAACATCCAAAGAAGTTGTCGGCTCATCTGCAATCAGCAAAGCAGGGTCACATGCTAAAGCCATGGCTATCATAGCCCTCTGTCTCATGCCTCCACTTAATTGATGAGGGTACTCATCGATACGCTGCTCCGGGATTGGAATCCCTACTTTTTCTAAAAGTTCAATTACCTTTTTTCTGGCTTTTATTTTTTCCATTTTAAAATGCACTTCTAATGCCTCAGTTATTTGAAAACCAATAGTAAGAACAGGATTCAGGGAAGTCATGGGTTCCTGAAAAATCATAGAAATATCCTTCCCTCTAATCTGGCGCATCTGTTTTTCACTTTTTTTTAGTAAATCCTCTCCCTTAAAAAGTATCTGTCCACCAACTGTCTTACCTGGATAATCAAGCAATCCCATAGTGGAAAAAGCTGTAACGCTCTTACCGCAACCTGATTCTCCTACTAATCCAAGGGTCTCTCCCTGATATACCTCAAAATCCACACCATCTACTGCCTTTACAACTCCGTTCTCGGTAAAAAAATATGTTTTCAGGTCTATAACCTGTAATATTTTATTCTTATCTTTTTGCATCATAGCTCACCTCTCAAACGGGGATCTAAAATATCTCTCAAGGTATCTCCCACTAAATTCCATGCAAGAACAAACAACACAATAAATAGTGCCGGGAAAAACACTGCATACCAGTATTCTCCTGCATTCCCGGGAGATCCTACAATCCAGTTACGGGCAAAACTGACCATTTGCCCCCAATCTGCATACCCAAGAGGCGCCCCTACTCCTAAAAAACTTAGTGCAGCTGCAGTAATAACCATAGATCCTATATTCATACTTGCCTGTACCATTACAGGAAATATTGTATTTGGCAGCAAATGGCGCACAATGATATTAAAGTCTTTTACTCCCAAAGCCCTGGCAGCATTAATATAGACCTCTTCTTTTACACATAGAATGCTACCTCTTATCACCCTGGCATAGCCCATCCAGCCGAATGCCACCAATGCAATCATTACTTTATCCAGCCCTCTGCCCAGAATAGTAGTTAAAACCATGGCAGCCACCAGGAAAGGAATAGATAAAAATATATCAGTAATACGCATCAATAATTCATCTATCCATCCTCCGAAATAAGCAGCAATAGAACCACTTACAACACCAATAAACATGGATAAGGTAACAGTAATTATGCCAATTCGAAAAGCTGTTCGGGTACCCCATATCATTCCATAAAATATGTCATATCCCCCTTGGGCGGTGCCAAATATTGCAGTTTCCCTTGTAATAGGCTGTCCCAAACTATCATAAATAAGTCTTATATCGTCCGACATGGAAAAACCCGGAGGTTGTGGCTCAACATCCCAGGACATTCTGGGTATTTGATATGGATCAGATGCAAACAGTGGTGGGGCAATATAAGGAGCAAATATGGCAATCAGAATAAAAATAAAGAGCAATATTAAACCAATCAATGATGTAGTGTTACTGAAAAGTTTTCTGATGATACGATTCATTTTCTTACTCCAATCTAACCCTTGGATCAATTAAGGCATAAGAAACATCAACAACTAAATTTCCAATAACCATAATAAAGGCAAATAATAAAGCAAATCCAATTACAGATCCATAGTCCAGTTGTTGAGCTGAAGAAGCAGCCCAGTAACCCAATCCGGGATAGGTAAATACTGTTTCGGTAATTACTACCCCTCCTAACATTCCGATAATCATCATTCCTGCAACTGTTATCACTGGAATCATCGCATTTTTTCTGGCATGAAGATAAATAACAGTATTTTCGTCAACTCCTTTGGCACGAGCTGTTCTTATATAATCTTTTCTAAGCGTATCCAACATACTGGATCGGGTAATTCGTAATAAATATGCCCAGGAAATATAGGATAAAGTAATAATCGGACCAATCAAGTGTTTCAACGCATCCCAAAAAATATCTAAGCGTCCATTCAAAAGCGCATCAATGGTTATAAAATGAGTGTACGTATTAAAACTATCACCGGTATAAACAATATACTGTGCCCAGGTACTCAACCGTCCCGGTGGTAACCAGCCTAATATTCCATAAAAAATAAATAATACCAATAGCCCAAAAATAAATGTGGGTAGAGACCAGCCAATAATAGCCGTTACCCGAATAAACTGGTCTATCAAATCATTATGATGTACCGCTGAGATGACTCCTAACCAGATTCCCACTATTATTACCGGAATAATAGAATATAAAACCAGCTCCATAGTAGCAGGAAGCCTCTGCATGATGGCATCCCACACTGGCTGATTGGCAGTTGGAGACCAGCCAAAATCAAACCTTACTATTGAACCCAGCCAATGAAAATAACCTGCTGGAAACGGATCATCTAAATGATATTTTGCAATCAAATTTTGTGCAGCCTGGGGATTCTTCAGAACACTGGGGTTATTAACATATGTTGCCAATCTTTCCATTGGACTTAAAAGTGAAAAAAGACAAAATATCAGAAAAGAAACTCCTAACAAAATTATCGGAAGAATTAGCAGACGTCTGATTATATAGGATAACATGATTATTTGCTCCTATTTTTTAAAATCTTGAAAATATACTCTATTGTTTACCTCATCTCAAATAAATTACTATTATTTATAGTAAAATTATTATGCAAAATACAATGGAGTGAAAGCAATAACTTTCACTCCATTGGTTATACACAACTCTGTAAATATAAACAATTAGTGAAATATAAATTACTCTTTATTCTTTATAAATTGTATAGTAATCAGCGCTTTCCGGCAAACCTGATATCATGGCATTATAGTACCAGCCTTTTACCCAATCTCTTTGAACATGGATTCCAATAGGCTGATATATGTATAGTGCCACTGCATTATCATGAGCAAGCTGGGTCAATTCTTGGTAAATATCTGCTCTTTCCTCCGGATCAACTGATTTTAAAGCAGCATCAATTAGCGGGTCAATATTTTCTCTTGCCCATTCCCTGTAAGCTTCTCCATAATAACCGCTGTAGGTTCCGGTACTGCCTAAGAACGTAGGAACCCAGTTGTGAGGATCAGGATAATCCGCAAGCCAACCTATAACATAGATAGGTAATTGTTCCGCCAGGAATTGTTTCAGGTAAGATGACCACTGAACACCAACAGAAGTAAGCTCAAATTTGGGATTTACCATTCTGGCATAAGTGGAAATCATATCACAAGCTGCTTTTCGAACATCATTCCCTTCATTATAGAAGATATTGAATTTACATCCCTTTTCCCAGAGCTCTCCATCCCATGCTTGCTGGAATTCTTCTCTTGCTTTTTCAATATTAAATTCATAGAACAATTCCGGGTCATCAGAATATCCTAACAATCCCTGTGGAATTGGGCCAGGGTTTCTGATTGCATGTCCGTTCATGGTTGTTTCAATATTAACTTCATACGGGAACAGGTAAGAAAAACCTCTTCTAACATGAATATCAGAGAAGAAGTCAGGTGGTATTCCATTTCCATCCAATTTACCGCTTCCCAGATTAGCATTACCTTCAGCATTTAAAGTCCACGGCATATGAACAACAGTATTTTGCAGAGTCGGCAAACCTGTTATTAGCTCAACTCCCTCTAAATCCTCAACTTCATTAACATTGGTAACCGGAACATATACTATATCAGCATCTCCATTTTGCAGCATCAATTTTCTGGTTGTCCATTCATTTACATACTGGTAAACTACCTCTTTTAATTTAGCAGGACCTCTCCAGTGGTCTTCAAAACTCTCCAGCATTATAGTTTCTTCCGGTACCCATCGTGTTAACTTAAACGGTCCAGTACCATTGGCAATACTATATAATGGGTCATCTTCATTAGCCGGGTCATGATATTTCCACCAGGTGTCGGCTTTTCCGTCCCATGCACCGTTTTCAATTGACCAGCTCTTGTTGATAATTGCTGACCAGGCACCACCATGTGCTAAAATGTTTAAGAACGGGGCATATGGCTGGGCAAGGTGTAAAACAATATTATTGTCCTGCACTTCTACAACCCTGTCTATATAATCAGTATATACTTTAATCATAGCCTCTTCATATTCTGGCAGGAGCTCATCGTTCTCAAACATATCAGAATAATTTTCTACTCCAGCTACTTCAACTGCAAGTCCTTCAATGCTTCCTACTCCCAAAAGCGGCTCTAAAATCATCCACATAGGGCCACCAGCCCTATCAAAAATCATACCTCTTTCAAAGGTATACTCTACATCCTCAGGAGTAAGGATGTTACCATTGTGAAATTTAACATCCTTCCGAATTGGAAAAATATAGGTTAATCCATCTTCAGAAATTAATTCATTTTCGGCTGAGGGTACCTCGGTTGCTATCATTGGTACAAATTCTGATAGGCTTTCACCGTCGTAAGCAATAAGGTTATCATATATCTGAAAGATTACCTCTCCGCTGGCAGTATCATAAGCCCAATGAGGGTCCATTGTTTCCGGTCCACCGATTGCAGCATAAACTATACGCTCAGGGTTTGGTACCTGTGCATTTACGCTGCTTGTAACTCCTATTACAAGTAAAACTACTATAATTATACATAATATTTTACTCTTCAATTCTATCTCCTCCTTACAAAATACAAAATTTACTTAATAGTCTACAACTAATGGTGACAACTCAGTATTACATTAACCACCTCCCTTACAATGCCATTATCTGACTTAAATATATGAGAAGTTTAATTTGAAATGTTATATTGTAACCGATTTTGTAAAACAATCTTATAAATTGTTAAATCTAAGGCTAATTATCAATCAAAAGTCAACTTTATATTTAAATTATGTATTGATTATACTCCTAATTGCTGACCGGTAGCAAGTTTTGCACCCTTCATAAGACTATCTAACTCCTCGCCTTCCAGTGTTTCTTTTTGTAATAAAGTTGTAGCAACTTTTTTCAGCTTCCGCTTATTTTTTATCAGTATTTCTTTCGCTTTACTATAAGCATTCTCAATGATTTTCTCAACTTCCTTATCAATCTGAAAGGCAATTTCATCACTATAGTTTCTATCTTCAGATATGTCTCTACCAAGAAATATTTGATGTTCTTTTCTACCTAAGGTCATAGGACCAATGGTCTCACTCATACCAAATTCTGTGACCATCTGACGGGCAATTTTGGTCGCCCTCTCTAAGTCATTTTGAGCACCGGTAGTTATATCTTTAAAGATTATTTCTTCTGCAACTCTACCTCCAAGCAATACACTTAATCTTTGCATTAATTCAGACTTGCTGATTAAAAACCGGTCTTCTGTAGGCAATTGCAAAGTATAGCCAAGAGCTGCACTGCCCCTTGGGATGATAGAAACCTTATGAACCGGATCACCATTAGGCAAAAGCTTTGCCACTAATGCATGTCCTGATTCATGATAAGCCACAATTTCCTTTTCCTTTTCATTCATAAGTCTACTCCTTCTTTCAGGACCGGCAATAACCCTGTCAATTGAGGCTTCAAACTCTTCCATGGATATAGATTTTTTTCCTTTTCTTGAAGCTAACAAGGCTGCTTCATTCACCAGATTAGCCAGGTCGGAACCTACAAACCCAGGAGTCCTTCTAGCTAGGACCTTTAAATCTACATCCTTATTCAAGGGCTTCCCTTTTGCATGAACCTTCAATATCTGCTCACGCCCTAGCAGGTCCGGACGGTCTACAACAATCCTGCGGTCAAAACGTCCGGGTCTTAACAAAGCCGGATCAAGCACATCAGGTCTATTGGTCGCAGCTATTAATATGACACCTATATTCTGGTCAAAACCATCCATTTCAACCAGTAATTGATTAAGGGTCTGTTCTCTTTCATCATGTCCACCACCAAGCCCTGCTCCCCTGTGGCGGCCTACTGCATCAATTTCATCCATAAAAATAATACATGGGTTATTTGTTTTAGCCTGTTTAAATAAATCTCTTACCCGTGATGCTCCTACTCCAACAAACATCTCCACAAAATCAGAGCCACTTATACTGAAAAAAGCAACCCCTGCTTCACCGGCAACAGCTCGCGCTAATAATGTTTTTCCTGATCCCGGAGGTCCATAAAGAAGAACTCCTTTTGGTATTTTTGCACCCAGCTGATTAAATTTAGCAGGATTCTTTAAAAATTCTATAACTTCCTGTAATTCTTCCTTTGCTTCATCAACTCCGGCTACATCCTCAAAGGTTACCTTAGGAGTCTCTTTTCCCATTAATTTAGCCTGACTTTTTCCAAAAGACATTACCTTATTACCGCCGCCTTGCATCTGCCGCATCATAAAAATCCAGATACCGATAATTAACGCCATAGGCAATAAGGATGAAAGTATTCGCATCCACCATGACAATTCTACCGGTGGTTTTGCCTCAATATTAATATTCTTATCCCTTAATATATTCATGAGCTCAGGATCATCAGGTAAATAAGTTGAAAATTTCTGATTATTTGATAATTCCCCAGTTGCAGTATTCCCTGAAATAGATACACTTATAACATTATTGCTCTCCACTTCACTTAGAAACTGAGAGTAGGAAAGCTCACTAACAGAAGAACTGGGTTCAAAAAATGAGCTTAAAACAGAAATAACTACAATTAATATTAAAAGGTATAAACCGGCATTTTTAAAATTTTTGTTCTTGAAATTATTTGGATTTATCTTAGCCAATTTTTTCTCCTTTGTGTATAAAATAACAACTTTTCAAAAAAGTTGAAATGCAAGGTAATTTTAGCATATTTTATATATAAAAACAAACATAAAAAAAATAATTATGTTTTAGAAGACACATATTTTAGTTAATTAAAACTTAATATTATCTCTATTGTTTGTCAGTATCATTCATCTGATAGTATTGGGATTTCAAAACTAAAATATAAGGGATATTTCGATATAGTCCGTTAAAGTCCAGACCATATCCGACTACAAATTTATCAGGTATGTCAAAACCACAATAATCGATAGGTACATCAATCCTTCTTCTTTCTACCTTATTCAGCAAAGCACATACTTTCAGACTTGCAGGATTTCTTGATTTTAACATTCGAATTAAATAATCTAAAGTTAATCCTGTATCGACTATATCTTCAATAATTAAAACATCCTTTTTTTCAATATTTTCATCCAAATCCTTTATAATCCTTACAACTCCGGATGATTCTGTGGAAGTGCCATAACTTGAAATATCCATAAAATCCATTATTATTGGCACTTTGATATTACGAGCCAAATCTGCCAGGAAAATGATTGCGCCTCTTAAAACTCCGATACAGATCAACTGTTTGCCTTTGTAATCCCTGGATATTTGATTGCCTAATTCCTGTATTTTCTTTTGTATCTGATTCTCCGGTATTAATATTTCTTCAATTTGTTCCTGTCTTATCATTTTTTTGATCTCCTTAGCTTTCTATATTTTTTTTGCGGATTATTTTTTTTATATGCAAAACTTTTTTTGTTTTTTTAGTAATCTTAAAACGGTCGTCTATCTGATAATCTGCAACCCATACAATACTATCAGAATTATCAACAACCAGAGTAATCTGGCCTCTTTTAAATTGTGGTATCTTCCAATCAATAAAATATGATTTAATTTTTTTAAAATACCCACAATTTAAAGGTTTAAAACAGTCCCCATCCCTTCTGTTTCTAATTTTAAGAGGAAGGCCTAATTTATCATAGTCCAGGTAGGCTTCAGATTTACTCTTATTATTTAAATATTGTTCTTTTATTTTTTCTGAATAATTATATAGTTTAGTTGTCATTTTGATACCTACTTGAGGGTATTCCTTATCGATAAGCAATGGTAAGTCAAATTCCCATTTGTTTCCTATTTTGTATTGAGTAGTTTTAGTTTTTTTTCTACCCCCAACATAAAATATTTCCAGTTTATAATAACTCTTTCTTGCTTTGATATTATCAGGTAAATTAATACATTTTTCACCCCGGTTAAACAGGCACAGTTCTCTAATACTCTCAATGTGATCAAATTCAATATCAGCAAGATAATCCTTTATCAAAACTATCCCTTTACGAATAATATGTCTTTGTAACGCTACATGGATTTTCCTGATTTTTTTTATATCCAGAACAATTTTGGAAGAACTTTTTTCTATTATACAATCTAAAAGATATTGTTTGGTTATGTCTTCCCAATAATTTAATTCATCTTGAACAATTGTTTGTAATTTTATTAAACTACTTCCAATTGAGGGATTATATTCTTTGGCAAGTAGAGGTATTAATTGATTTCTAACTTTATTTCGCAGAAACATCGACTCTGTATTTGAAGAATCTATAAAATAAGTAATATTATTTCTCTTACAATAATCTTCTATTTCCTGCCTGTTACATTCAATTAAAGGGCGAATAATCTGATCTCTTTTTGCAGGTATACCCCTTAATCCCTGTAAACCGCTACCTCGCATTAATCTCATCAAAACAGTTTCAATCTGGTCATCAGCATGATGGCCTATAGCAATCTTATTTGCTTTATACTCTTTGTACAAACCTTTAAGAAACTGATATCGCACCAATCTGCCGGCTTGTTCTAAAGATAATGATTTTTCTTGAGCAATAATTGGCACAGAAACTGTTAATTGCTCAAAAGGTATATCCATCTGGTTGGCTTCTAACCGGACAAAGTCTGCTTCCTTTTTTGATTCAGCAACTCTTATGCCATGATTAACATGTGCTACAATAAGATGCAAATCAAGTCTTTTTTTTATACTGTTAAGAATGTGAAGCAGGCATAATGAGTCAGGGCCTCCGGAAACGGCAACTATAACCGTGTCTCCCGGATGTAGCATTTGATATTTCCTTATTGTATTATTTACTTTTACTATTAATTTATCCAATTAAAAAACACTTTTTCGTTTTATTTAATAATATTATAGAAAAAGTTAATTCCCGGAACTACACTATTGCATGGTGGCGGTGCTGAGATTCGAACTCAGGACACTGCGGGTATGAACCGCATGCTCTAGCCATCTGAGCTACACCGCCATAATGGGATAAACATGGCAGATAATAAGAGAAAGCAATAAACTGCTTAATTAATAAAAACCTCTAATTTTATTATAGAGGTTTGATTTACTTGCTTGGTTGCGGGGGGCGGATTCGAACCGCCGACCTTCAGGTTATGAGCCTGACGAGCTACCTAGCTGCTCCACCCCGCTATGCTGTCTATTTATCTGAAATTATTAATTACATTAAAGTCTTCTAAAAAGTCGCTTTTTATTTTAGCATTGTTAAAACCTAAAGTCAATGAATATAAGTATATTAATTGATCGTTAGGTGCCGGAGGCCGGAATCGAACCGGCACAAGCCTTACAGCTTCCAGGATTTTAAGTCCTGTGCGTCTACCTATTCCGCCACTCCGGCAAACTTAAATTATTATAGGACAAATGACTATGACCGTCAATAGAACTTTAGTAAATTTATTCAAATTATCTTCTTAAGCAAAAAAGTACTTTTATAATTAGTGATTCACTATAAAAATACTATTCAATCCTGGTAGCTTTATATAAAATCTCATTAGGTTTAACCATGTCAAGTTCTTCCCGGGCAATTTTTTCAATATAAGGATTAGTATTCAATAAATCTATCCTTTCAGCCAATAGTTTGTTTTCTTTCTGTAAATCATTAATCTCATCCTCTAATTCATAGATATAAACATTTAACTCAAGAATACTGGCATATTTTTCTGAAAAGACAAATGATATATAAAATATTAATAACAAGATAATTGCCCATGTTATTTTTGATTCAAAAAGAGATCTTATTACAGACATCTTTATTGAAAAACCTCTTTTCCCCTGTAAACACCCTGGTCACCCAGTTCTTCTTCAATTCTTAACAACTGGTTATATTTTGCGATCCTATCTGTACGGCAAAGAGATCCTGCCTTTATCTGTCCTGCATTAGTGGCAACTGCTAAATCAGCAATAGTAGTATCCTCTGTTTCACCAGAACGATGGGAAATAACATTAGTAAAACCGGCACGTTTTGCCATTTCAATAGTATCAAGGGTCTCGGTCAGGGTACCAATTTGATTTAATTTAATTAAGATAGAATTAGAAGCAGATAAATCAATGCCTCTTTGTAGCCTTTCCTGGTTTGTAACATATAAATCATCTCCCACAAGCTGAATTTTTTCCCCTAATCGCTTTGTCAATTTATTCCAATTATCCCAATCGTCTTCTGCTAATCCGTCTTCAATTGAAATAATTGGGAATTTAGCAACTAATTTTGCATAATATTCAATCATTTCTTCTGCTGATCTTTCAACACCTTCTCTAGTTAAAATATACTTTCCTTTCTGATAAAATTCAGATGCTGCTGCATCAAGAGCAATAAAAATATCCTTACCAGGCTGGTATCCGGCTTGATTAATAGCTTCAACTATTACCTCCAAAGCCTCTTCACTTGATTTCAACTTAGGAGCAAACCCTCCTTCGTCCCCAACTGAAATACTATAACCGGCCTTCTGAAGTACTTTCTTTAAAGCTTGAAATGTTTCAGCGGCCATTCGGTAGTTTTCTGAAAAATTCAATCCGCCAACAGGCACAATCATGAATTCCTGAATGTCCACACCACTGTCAGCATGCTTACCACCATTTAAAATATTCATCAAAGGAACAGGGATCTCTTTTGCATTAGTACCCCCTATATATCTATATAATGGCAAATCTAAATATTCGGAGGCAGCTTTCGCTACTGATAGAGAAACTCCCAGTATAGCATTGGCACCCATTTTTTCTTTATTACGTGTACCATCCAACTCAATCATTAATTCATCAACATAACCTTGTTCAAGTGCATCTACTCCAATTAATTCAGGAGCAATTAATTCGTTTACATTATTTACAGCTTTCAGAACACCTTTTCCGTTAAATCTTTTCTTGTCATTATCTCTTAATTCTACTGCTTCATAAGTGCCGGTGCTGGCACCGGAAGGAACCTGTGAAACACCAATTACCCCACTTTCCAAATGAACCTCAACCTCTATAGTAGGATTTCCCCTTGAATCCAGTATTTCCCTGGCATAAATATCAATTATTGCACTCATATTAATCCTCCTGATTATTATTAACTTTATTAAATAGCTATTTATAAATGCATTTGTTATTAAATGTTCCCCAAATGGGTAAATAAATAAGTACCCAAACTGAAGTATATAATTAAACTGCCAACATCAACCGCAGTGGTAATAAATGGTCCGGTTGCTACTGCAGGATCAATATTTAATTTCGTAAATACTAAAGGTAAAAATGTTCCTACTGTTGCTGCAGCAATTACTGTTACACATAATGATAAGCCAATAGTCAAACCTAAAATATAATCATTCTGCCAAAAATATGTCAATATTGATATCATCACACCAATAGTAATTCCAATAAAAAATCCTACTTTTGTTTCTGTCCAGATATTTTTCCATAATTCGTCCAAGCGGAGCTGACCGGTCGCCAATCCTCTGACTGTTATAGTAGAAGATTGAGCCCCTACATTTCCTCCCATAGCCATGATAATTGGGATAAAGAAAGCAAGTGCTACCACCACTTCTAAAATTCCAGAATGAAATTCAATAACTGAACCGGAGATAATTTCACCAACCATGCAAACTAAAAGCCATGGCAATCTAGCCTTAGCCCTGGTCAACGGGGTAGCTTTAATTAATTTATCTTCATAGAATTCAGCAGAACCTACCATCTTGTGAATATCTTCAGTAACTTCTTCTTCCAAAACGTCAATTATATCATCAACAGTAATTATCCCTACCATCATGCCTTTTTTGTTAATTACTGGTATAGCCAGGAAGTCATAATCTGATATAACCTTTGCGGCAACCTCTCTATCTTCAACATCCAAAACGCTAATCACATCTTCTTCCATAATTGCAGATATTTTACTCTTGGTATCAGCTACAATTAAATCTCTTAAAGACAAAACGCCAATCAATCTATCTCTTTTGTCTAAGACATAAACATAATAAATTATTTCTGCTTCCGGGCTCATTTCCCGAATACGATTTATTGCCTGTTCCACGGTCATATACTCAAAAAGTGTTACAAACTCGTTATTCATAACACTCCCGGAGGTATTTTCACCATATTTCATTAGCTCTTTAATCTCTTCGGCTTCCTCTGCAGGCATTAAATCGAGAAGTTCACGCGATTCTTCTGGAGGGATTTCTCCTAAGATATCTACTGCTTCATCTGTATCCATTTCTTCTAAAATTTCAGAGGCTTGCCTTTTACTCATGGCATTGAGTAATTCAGATTGCAATTCGGTGTTCAGTTCAGATATATATTCTGCAACCTTTTCTTTATCTTCAATTTGCTTAAATATCTCTATGATCTGTTCAGTAGTAAGTTCTTCAGTAATGTCACTGAAATCATTGGGATGCAGGTCTTCTACTATCTCTTTTAATTCTGTTAACTTTTTCTCATCTAACAATTTTTTGATTTTTTCTATAAGAATCTTTTCATCCATCTCATATATTCCAATCTATCGATTACTTCTAATAAAGTTTAATCAAAGGGAATTATTTCTTCTCTAATAACCCTATATAACTCAGAAGATCGGGAAATAGATACATTTCCACTTGGTATTTCCAGTACTTCAATTACTAATATTTTATTCCTGAAATTTATTCTTATTCTGTCCTGAGGTTTAATGCTATCGCCAGCCTTTGCTATTCTATCATTTATAAAAACACTTTGACTGTCACATGCTTTTTTTGCTTCAGTTCTTCTTTTAATAATTCTACTTAATTTAAAATATTTATCTATTCGCAAAATTATATCCTAAAATATCTTATTCTTTTTTCTTCAGCTGTGGAAAAAGAATTACTTCCCTGATTGAATCATTATTGGTTAGCAGCATTACTAATCGATCTATTCCAATTCCCATTCCACCAGCGGGTGGCATTCCATACTCCAAAGCTTCTATATAATCATAATCAACAAAATTTTGATTAACTTCTCCTTTGCTCTTCTTTTCTGCCTGTTGTATAAATCGCCTTTTTTGCTCAACAGGATCATTTAGTTCAGTAAAAGCATTTGCCAATTCCATAGAATTAATAAATAATTCAAAACGCTCAACAATATTAGGAGAACCGGGTTTCTGTTTTGATAATGGAGAAACATCGACGGGATAATCCATTATAAAGGTCGGCTGAATCAGAGTATGTTCTACTTCTGTTTCAAATAGCTCATTTGTTATATTCCCCCTGGTTGAGTTTTCCGGTATTTCTAATTTGTATCTTCTTACTAAATTCTTCAATTCATCATTACTGACTTCTTCCATATTGATACCGGTAACTGAAAGGATAGCCTCATTCATAGTCAATCTCTTCCATGGAGGGGTAAAATCAATCTTTTCTCCCTGATATTCTATCACAAGCTTACCTTTGAGTTTTTTTAAGACAAATGCAATCATCTCTTCGGCAATATTCATCATCACCTGGTAATCAGCATAAGCTTCATACAGCTCCAACATTGTAAATTCCGGGTTATGTTTTGTTGAAATACCTTCGTTTCGAAAATTACGGTTCAACTCATATACCTTTTCAATGCCTCCGACCAGTAATCTCTTTAAATACAATTCAGGAGCTATCTTTAAATACAAATCCCTGTGTAAGCTTAGATGGTGGGTAACAAAGGGTGTTGCTGTTGCACCTCCCGGAATGGGCTGCAATACAGGTGTTTCTACCTCGAGGTATCCTTTATTGTCTAAATAATCTCTGATAAGCTTAATAATTTTACTTCTCTCTATAAAGACATCACGAACTTCGGGATTACTAATAAGATCCAAATAACGCTTTCTATATCTAACTTCTGTATCAGTAAGCCCATGCCATTTTTCAGGTAATGTGCGTATTGCTTTACACAACAATGTAAAGGTGGTAGCTATGATAGTCAGTTCACCTGTTCTGGTTTTGAAGATTGAACCAGAAACTCCGATGATATCACCAACGGAAATTTTTTTAAATATCTCAAATAAATCTGACCCAACAAGGTTTGACTTTACATAAATTTGTACTTTACCAGTTTGGTCTTCCAGGTCAACAAAAGCGGCTTTTCCATGTTTTCTCAATGCCTTTATTCTCCCGGCAGCCACGACATTCTCTTCCGACGGTTCTGATGTAGCAATTTCATCAAATTTTTGGATTATTTCTTTTATGCTTTGTTCTTTTTCAAATCGCTTACCAAACGGATCAATATTTAAATTCTTTAGTTCTTCAATTTCCTTTAACTTTTCTTCTCTTAAGATATTAACATTTTTCTTATCTTGTTCTGTCAATGGTTCTCACTCCTTGAAAATTTACTTATATTTTTTATAATAACAAAGATATTAACCTTCATCATCAGATAAATTATAACTTTATTGATATATTTCCTGATTATCTATTTTATAATAGAAAGCCGATAAAAGTAAATAAAAAATGAACAGGCTGTTTATTTGACCATAACCTGTTCATTTTAAAACTAAACTAATTGAAAGCTATAATAATTATTTAATATTTAATATTTTATAATTTAAGCTGCCCGCAGGTACTCTGATTTTAACTTTATCGCCCACTTTTCTTCCCAAAACTGCTTTACCAATAGGCGAAGCAATGGATATCTTGCCGGAAGATGGATCAGATTCAATATAATCAACTAATGTATACTCTATCTTTTCCTTTTTCTTAATATCTTCAACAACAATCTTTGAACCTGGAGAAACAACTGTTTGGTCATTTTTCGATGTGTCAATGAGCTCACAATTTTCAATAACCTTTTCCAATGTCAATATTCTGCCTTCGATAAAAGCCTGTTCATTTTTGGCAGACCGATATTCAGCATTCTCCGCTATTTCACCGAATGCTACTGCATGGCTTATTTTTTCAGCAATTTCTTTTCTTTTTACAGTCTTTAATTCATGCAGTTCTGATTTAATTTTTTCCAGCCCTTCTTCAGTCAGCATAATCTTTCGGTCGTTCATTTTTTATACACCCTAACCTTCTCATAAAATTAAAACTAAGACAAGTGGCATCTGGAAACAAGGGGAATACTTATCTTAGTTAACAAAATATTATATATTTTCTAAATTAGCGACTTTTGTAGTTTTAAATGAATTATAGGGTATTTATAATTTTATGTCAAATAAATATTGTTTTTATCAGTATTATAAAAATATAACATTTTTTAATTATATTTAATAATTCAAAAAGATAAAAATCATTACTTATAATAATATAAAAAAGTATCTTATTGATTTTATTCAGCTTTAAATAGAGCTGTAATAGCTTCTCTCTTGCAAAAAATAAATAAGTTTAATATAATTTTATTTTATACAGGTTTATATTGCATTTTTAGATTAATCCCAATGATTTTCCGGCTTTCTCAAATATTTGTAAAGCTTCTTCAATATCCCCCTGAGTATGGTGTGTAAGTATATGAGATCTAAGCCTGCTAGTTCCTTTTGGAACTGCTGGGAATACAATAGGGCAAATAAATACACCCATCTCATTAACCATCTTACAAAGCTGTAATGTTTCTTCTTCTCCACCAATAATAATAGGAACTATTGCTGTAACGGTATCTCCAATATTGTAACCCATGGAATTTATGCCTTCTCTAAATTTTTCCATGTTTTTATGTAAATTCTCAACTCGTTCCGGCTCATCCTCAATCACTTCCAGAGCGGCAATGGCTACAGCAGCATTGACCGGGGGAATGGGTGCTGAAAAGATAAATGGCCTGGAATTATGTCTTAAATATTGAATCATTTCTTTTTCACCAGCAATATATCCGCCAACAGCAGGAATAGTTTTGCTAAGGGTTCCCATGTGTATATCTACGGCATCTTTTAATCCGAAATATTCTTCAATACCATGTCCTGTTTTTCCAAGTACTCCAATAGAATGAGCCTCATCTACCATTACCTTTGCTCCATATTTTTTTGCTAAACGGGATATTTCTGGTAAATTTGCAACATCACCATCCATACTGTAAACACCATCAACTATGATTATTTTATTTACATAGTTATCAGAATTTTTTAAAATAGATTCCAGTCTGTCCATATCGTTATGTAAAAAAGATTTATGTCTGGCGCCTGAAAGCATACACCCGTCAATAATGCTTGCATGATCAATTTTATCAATTATAATCAAATCACCATTCTGGTAAAGAGAAGTAATAGCAGCTAAATTGGTTACATACCCGCTGGTATAAGTAATAGCATCTTCAGCTCCTTTGAATTGGGAGATTTTTTCTTCCAACTTTTTGTGCACCTCTGTAGTTCCCGATAAGAAACGAACACCTGAAGTGCCTGTACCATATTTTTCAATCGCTTTGATGGCTGCCTCCTTTAATTTAGGATGATCTATCAATCCCAAATAATTATATGAAGCCAGCATTATTTTTTCTTCCCCTTCAACCATAACTCTCGATTGTGCAGAATTTTCAATGGTTTTCAGCCAAAAGAAGGTACCATTCTCTTTCAATCGATTTGCTCTCTCATTCACCTGATTAATTTTTTCCTTTAAAGTTGTTCCCATATTAATCTCCTGTTCTTTTAAACTGTTTCTAATTATTTAATTTTTCAATCCTTGGTTTAAAATCTATTTTTTTTAATAATTCGAGGTAATCATTATCCTTTAATTCTTCGGGCTTCTTCCCTGAAACAGCAACCAATAGTCCCTGATAAACATTAGTTCCAAAGGACCTTCCCTGAAATTGTGGTGTTGTAGTGATCAGGTATTTTACTCCTCTATCTTTTAAATCCTGAACATTTTCTGAAGTCACTGTATTTGTAATAACAATTTTACCTTCCATTTTATTTGGCATATACTGGCTAATTGCTATATAATCCCCTGCTACTATATCAGTCTGATCAAAAAAATGAGTAAATTTACTGTTCGAAGTTTCTTGTTTTTTACCGGTAGGATATAGATACTTAATTGGAATATTAACTAAAACAGGTATTATTACCCGGGCTATCTTATTTAGCGTGCTCAAGCTATATATAGGTATAGGTATATTTAAACATGAAATAAGATCACCAAAAGTCATTTTACATCCTGCCTCTATCAGTCCTTCTGCAAGTCCAAATCTATCAACTGTAATGAGTAATAAGGCTTTCTTGTCCTGCAGTACTATATCAGTATGTTTAGTAATATATCTTATAACATCTTTCTCTAATACATATTTTATTCCGGAACCGTCAACAATAGGAGTTTTTTTGATTACACTTACAATCCTGGCAGACTCTTTAATAGTATACCTTTTTCCTTTAGGGCCAGAATAAAGATATAAGTCGGTTCCTCCAAGAGTAAAAACATCAACCTTCCCGTCATATTCCTGATACAATTGCATCATTTTTTTTACATCACCGTCTGTTCCTCTTCTTTCAATTTCTACTTCCTGCCCTAATATATTTACTTTTGCAATATGGTTTCTAGATGAGGAACCTAAGCTAACACCAAGAACTTTTTTCACTTTTTTATCTCCTGTTTATTGAAATTGCTTTAACTTTGTTTAATATTTCCATGATTGTCTCTGGGTCAACATATTTATCTTCAGTTATTGGTGATTTTCCAATTTCTACCCCAACGACTTGTATGCTGAATAATTTTTCCACAACTTCTACTCTTTTATCAGAGCCTAAAAAGACAATCAAATCATAATCTATCAAATTACTGATAATAGAAATGATTTCATTAAATAGGTTTGTTTTTGTCCTGTCCTTAATAAAATTAATGCGTTCTTGTTGTGTCAATATTAGAGTGAAATCAATACCTACTTCCTGGGCTTTTTTTAAAATTTCCATTTTGTTTTTTATCGGAAAACCAACCAGGGCAATTTTTTTTCCTTTCCTGATTTCTCCCAGGCTTTCGAGCCTGGAAACAAAAGTTCTTTCAATCCCCAGCTTTCTGGCAACCTCTCCCTGTGTTAGTCCTTCTGTTCTGAGTTTTAATATTTTACTGATTTCCCGCTCCAACTTTTCCCGGTAGAGAACTTTTTCACCAATTCTAATAATATTCATAAATATTTTCCTGTACACATTTTTGTACACATTATATATTAATGGAATTTTAGTGTCAAGATTATTGTATAAATGTTTCTATAAAACTGAATACTGAGGAGTTTTTATAAAATATTCGGGAAGAGGAGCATTTCAATTGCTTATAATTCCACCACCGATAACATTTTCATTATCATAAAAAACTGCAGACTGCCCTGCTGTTATTGCTCTTATTGGCTCATCAAAAATTACAGTGGCATTTGAATTATCTTTTTCATCAGGAAATATTTTCGCCCAGAATGCAGCTGAATTGTAGCGAATTTGAACCTGTAAATAAAGAGGACAGCTTTTTTGAATATTAGAAATAATATGAACATCTTCAAGCTTCAATTTATTTTTATATAAATCCGGTTCATCACCTATAACAATAGTATTCTTATCAGGATCAATGCTTGTAATATATTTCCTGCTATTTAGTGACAGCCCAATTTTTCGGCGTTGACCAATTGTATAAAAAGCAATGCCCTTATGTTTACCCAATACATTGCCTTTATCATCTATAAAATAACCTGGTTTATTATTTGTTTTCCGGTTATTTTTATTTTTTATGAATTTTCGATAATTATTTCCAGGTATAAAACAGATTTCCTGGCTTTCCTTAATATTTGTTATATCTATTCCTATTTCAGCAGCTATACTTTTAACCATATCCTTCTTAAGATTGCCAAGTGGAAAAATGCATCTGTAAAATATATTTTTATTCAATCTATAAAGAAAATATGATTGGTCTTTTCCCTTGTCTACCCCTCTTTTTAAAACAAATTCATTCTGGGTATGGCCCTGCTGAACTCTGACATAATGTCCGGTAGCAAGAAATTGTATATTCATCTTATCAGCATAAAATTCAAGTAATTTAAATTTAATTCTTTCATTACATAAGATACAGGGATTTGGAGTTATTCCATTATAGTATTTTCTAATAAAATCCTGTATGACAATTTTTTCAAATTCCTTTCTGTAGTCAATCTCATATAAGGGAATATTTAACTTTTTCGCTATTAGTTGTGCTCTTTTTCCACCAGTATAATACTTAGGATTATTCTTTTCTTCAGATTTTACTCTATCTTCTTCTTCAACAAGGCTAAAATAGATTCCAGTTACCTGATAGCCATCTTTTATTAACAAATGAGCAGCAACACTACTATCAATACCTCCACTCATTGCCAGTAAAACATTCTTCTTTTTCATGATACTAACTCCATATTATATCAGGTATTTAGCTATTTCCTGTTCTGCCAATGATTGCACAAACCTTCTGTCATTCATTTTACTGTCAGGATTCCAGATATTAATATCAACAATATCATCAGGAGAATTCTTATCACAATATCTTGCTGTAATCTTGCTTGCCAGCTCCAATAATATGTCCATATCTGAAAATTCACTATTAGTATCGAAGTAAAAACGCAATAAGGAAACAGGTCCTTTAAATTCTTTTGAACTTATGAGAAAATCTGCAGGTTTAACCAGGGAAAATATCTTTTTATTTTCTATCTCATTTCTACCAACTACCAGCCTAAAATTATTTCTGAGATTAAAGTGACGACCAACTTTTAATAACTCAATGTCATTATCATTAAAATTATTTTTTAGTAAACCTCTTATTCTTTTGGAAAAACCCGGCTCAGTTAATTTGCATCCTCCCGCGGGAGCAGGATATTTATTAATTCCAAACTTTCTTGCAAGTGCTATTTGTCTTTTTCTTGACCTGCCTTGCAGGTCAAGTAATCTGAATCGGTTAACAATATTAAGCTTCTCCGGTTTAGTCTCTGGCAACAGTAATGCAGAAAGTGGCCTAAGAATCCATGAACTATAACCGGATTCTTTGCTGATTGTTAATAAACTTCTTTTATTCTGCGTCATCGGCCTTTGTCCAAGCACCTCACCACTAATGATAAATGATGCCCCTTCTCTTTCCATCAACTCACCTGCCTTACGAAACATCAGAATACGACAATCAATGCAGGGGTTAACATTCTTTCCATAACCATATTTTGGATTTAAAGCAACCTCTTTAAATTCTTCGCTTATGTCTTCTCTTATAAATCTAATATTCAAGTATTTTTCTGCATATGAACTAATTTTGTTTTCTATAAATGGTGTTTTAAGTTGCAGCCCTATTACATTAATATTCTGCTTTAGTATTATTTTTATTGCCAGTATGCTATCTAAACCGCCAGAATAAAGGGCTACTGCTTTTATTTTATCAGTCACAACAACCTTCTTTCTTGTTTTACAAGTATAAGTTTGTATTATATAATTTTAACAATTCTCATTCTTTATATTCAATTTATTTTATACTAAATGATTATATAAATAAACTAAGCCTATCCTGTTGAGTTAAAAACAAATATCCATTTATTCTTATTTTATATTCAATAATCAAATATGAATATATTTCATTATGAGATGAGGCTTTAAAGAGGTGGGAAAAAATCTAAAGGAAAAAGGAAGAGGAGTATAATACCTCTTCCTTTTTAAAAGAACTATTCACAAGTAATTGCCTCAACAGGGCAATCTTCGGCAGCCTGTTTGCAAGATTCTTCTGCATCAGCAGGGACAGTATCAACTTTAACAACTGCTACATCATCCTGCAATTCAAATACTTCAGGACATGTGCTTTCACAAAGTCCACATCCTGTGCAAAGATCCTTATCAACTGTTGCTTTCACTATATTTCACCTCCTATGAATTTATATTTCTTAATTTGCTGTATTTTAGTAAATTAACCTTTTTAAATATTTAATTATCAGGTTAATATTATGTTACAAAATTGGTTAGCCTATTAAAACCTATGACTTATTAAAGATAACTTAAAAAACTATAAAATTCAAGCCTATTTTCTATATTATCTACAAATTTATTTTTATTTCCATCAAATCTTCGGCGAAAGTAGTTTCGGGATACCTTCTTATAACTTCTTTCTTGATACTATCCCAATTGTACTTACTATTTTTTGTTTTCTGATATCTGGGACTAAAATGGGTTAAAACAAGATGCTTAACTTCTGCCTTTCTTGCCACTTCTAAAGCATCCTCAATTGTGGAGTGAAAGCTTTTTTCAGCCTCCTGCTTTTCATCATTAGAAAATGTAGCTTCATGTATAAGCAAATCAGCATTTTTAGATAAATCAACAGCATTTTCTGAAAACATAGTATCAGTGCAATAAGATATTTTTCTCATAATTACAGATTTCTTTAAAAAATCATCGGTTTTTAACATTTTTCCATCTTCCAGGGTTATCTGTTCTTTCCTCTTTATTTCCTTATATATTGGTCCGGGAGGAATACCCAATTCTGATAATCTGTTAACAAGAATGTTCTTTTTCACATATTTTTCATTAACTGCATAACCAAAACAGTCTATTTGGTGGTTGAGAGCTGCACAGTATACCTTGTAGCTATCCTTTTCCCATAATAATTTTTTTGTTTTGTATTTTTCCGGTTTTATCTCATTTATATTGTAAGAATAAGGTATATGTGTACTGGAATAATTAAGGCTATTATTAAGATATGAACCCAATCCATCTGGCCCAAAAATATCAATAGTGCTTTTTATTCCCTGTAAACCACGAGTAGCAAGCAACCCGGGCAAACCAAAGATATGATCACCATGCAAATGACTTATAAAAATTGCCCTTAATTTCGATAATTTCAGTCCAGCCGCAATAATTCTTTGTTGTGTTCCCTCTCCACAATCAAATAACCAGAAATTACCACTTTCCTCTAAGAAAACAGCCATTGAGGCAACATTTCTTTCATTAGTAGGCATTCCTGCACCAGTACCAAAAAATATAACCTTCTCTAACATTTTTTATTAATTCCTTTTTATTTTTCTATTTCTGACATTTAGAGCATACAAAAGTACTTCTATTTTCAATTCTAATAATTTTTAGAGGATTTCCACAGACGGGGCAAGTATCATTTTTTTTCCCATAGACATTGAGTGTCCCTCCATAGCTGCCTGTATTGCCCTGTAAATCTACATAAGATTCATCAACCATTGTTGTGCCTCTTAGATTAATGGCATCTACCAAAATCCTCTTAATATTCAAATAAATCTTTTTTGCTTCATCCTCTGATAATGAATATGTCTTGCGCAGTGGATGAATCCTGGAATTAAAAAGAATCTCATTTGCATATATATTGCCTATACCGGCAATAATTTTCTGATCCATTAATAATTGCTTTATATTTTTTGTACTATCTACTAATAATTTATAAAATTTATCAAAATTAAATTCTTCATCCAATGGCTCAAATCCCAGGTTTTCAATTCTTGGCAAATTTTCACCCTTTTCTAAAAGCCATATTTTCCCAAATTTTCTTACATCATTATAGATCAGCCTACTCCCATCCTTAAAAAAGAAAAACAGATGATTATGCTTTTGTTGTTTTTTGAAAATTTTTGAAGGTAATTCGTTACTTGATGTATATTCAAATCGACCACTCATACCAAGATGAATTATTAGAGAATCCATTGTATCAAAGTGAATTATTATATATTTTCCTCGCCTTGTTACACCTGTTATTAGGATGTTTTTTAGCTTATATATAAATTCATTAATCTTGGGTTTTTTTATGAGAATAGGGGTTTTTACTTGGACTTTGATTAGTATTTTCTTTGTTATTATTTTTTCCAGATCTCTTCTAATGGTTTCTACTTCAGGGAGTTCTGGCATTTGTTACCTTTCAAATCTATAGGAAATTTATTTTTGCAAAAATTTCAGACAGGCTGTTAATTATATTATCAGGATATTTTTTCTGAAAATCCATCTGATAACGGTCAATTAATAAAGTGTTTAATCCAGCCTTTTTAGCTGCAAGATAATCGGTTTTTTCACTATCGCCTATATGTAATACTCTCTCAGGGGAAATATCCAGTCTTTCGCATATTTCTTTATAAACTGTCTCGTTTTTTAATTGTGTGAAATCAGTTAAAGCAGAAAATACTGACTGGAAATATTTTTTTAAATCTTTTATTTTTGGTTTTAAAAACTCCCTGGGCATGGATGAAATACATATTAATTGATATTTTTCTGTTAATTGCTCTAAAACAGTATGCACTTCCGGATATATTTTTATTTCACTCTCATATATCCTGAAAAGTTCTCTATAATCTAAATCAAGCTTGTAAAATTCTATCCAATATCTAATATCATACCAATTGATATTGTTATCTCCAACCAGGTCGTATTCTTTTTGTACCATTTTAAGGGCAGTCTCGAAATCAATATTTTGTTTTTCTGCAACAAGTTCAGGTAATGCTTTTTGCCAGATTAAATCATTGAAATCAGGATCAACTAATGTTCCATCAACATCGAATGAAATTATTTCAATCCCCATACTTCCCCCCAAATAAAAAAATTCCCGGCAGTGTCCTACTCTCCCACAGAAAAGACTGCAGTACCATCGGCGCTGGAGGGCTTAACTACTGTGTTCGGGATGGGAACAGGTGG
>JAQVMU010000005.1:0-9259 GCA_028703475.1 Atribacterota bacterium
AAAAATATAATCGAAGTTGCCGGGTTGCAAATAGAAAGAGTTGTAATTTCAGATATAAAAAATAATACCTATTATGCAACACTATGGTTAAAAAAGGGAGAAGAACAATTATTGGTAGATGCCAGACCAAGTGATGCTATTGCTATTGCCCTGAGATTAGGAGTGTCTATCTTTATATCAAATGATGTGATGAGAAAGGCATCCATTTCTCATACTTCCAGGGAAGAGGATATTACCAAACGGTTAGTTCAACTTAAGAATCAACTACAGGATGAGGTTGATAAAGAAAACTATGAAAAAGCCGCTGAGTTACGAGATGAAATAAAAAAAATGGAAAAAATGAAGAATATACCGCCACTTAAACCAAAATAATTAAAAAATATAATGTAAAACTATTTTTTTATCTGATTGGACTGGATAAGTTTATTACGATACATTTAATTAGACGTGGCTATGATAATTATCAGGAGGAGAAGTGCATAAACGAAAAATAAAAATTAGTTCAGATATTTTTGTAAGATATCCGGAGTTCAAACGAGGAGTTATTATTGTCAGGGATATAAAAGTTGCTGAAAAAAACAAGAGAATTAAGAAGCCACTGAATAATATTATAAAGCAAAGACAATCTGAAAACATAGATTATAACGAACATCCTTTTGTTAAAGCATGGGACGAGGCACATATTAAATTTAATTCCAATCCGGAGCAATATCCGCCGTCTATAAAAGCACTGTTATCCAGAGTAGCTTATGGGGGAGGATTGCCTTTTATAAATTCTGTTGTTACTCTTTTTAATTATATCTCTATAAAATATCTTGTTCCTTGCGGTGGAGATGACATAGATAGTATTTCTGGTAATCTCTATTTAGGTTTTGCAACCGGAAATGAACTGTTTACCGGATTAGGCAGTACAGAAACTGAACACCCGGTAAAAGGTGAAGTAATCTATTATGATGACAAAAGTAATCAGGTTATGTGTAGAAGGTGGAATTGGCGGAATGCAGAATTTTCAAAGATTACTACCGGTTCTCAGAGAATTGTCATCAATATAGATGGTATTGATGCTATTCCTGAATCGACTATTATTCAAGCAAGGGATGAGCTGGATAATTTATTAAAACTTCATTGCAATGCTGATACTGTAACAGAATTACTGCTAAGAGAAAAGCAGGAAATTTGTTTATCAGATTAACAATCATTTTTGAAAAATAATAAAATAATATTTTAATTATATTATATTATTACGATATTTGGATAATTGACAATAGCAGTATAATAATAATAAGAGATAAGCTTATGGAAAGGAGTTAAGCAAAATGCAATTTGATAAATATACAGTTAAAGCGCAGGAAGCAATTGGTCAGGCTCAGCAATTAGCTTTACAATACAATCATCAGGAGATTAAAAGTGAGCATTTGCTTCTTGCATTAATACAACAAAAGGATGGTATCGTACCATCAGTTTTAAATAAATTAGAAATTGATATTTCAGATTTAAAATCTTTTTTAGAAAAAAAGTTACAAAAATTTCCCAGCATTTCCGGCGGAGGAAATAATCAATATGTTGGAAATGAACTAAATGTTGTTTTTAATAAGGCCGTTCAGGAAGCAGCTAAACTAAAAGATGAATATATTAGTACAGAACATTTATTTTTAGCCTTGATTGAGTTAGAAAACAGCTCCTTTGAGCAGTATTTTAGAAACAAAGGCATTAACAGAGATAGTATTTTCCGCTCTTTAATGACTATAAGAGGAAACCAGAGAATCACAGATCAGAACCCGGAAGAAAAATATCAGGCATTAGAGAAATATTCTCGGGATTTGACTCAATTAGCAAGACAGGGTAAATTAGATCCGGTGATAGGAAGGGATGATGAGATAAGGAGAGTGATGCAGGTATTATCAAGAAGAACAAAGAATAATCCTGTGTTAATCGGTGAGCCCGGGGTTGGCAAAACAGCAATTGCTGAAGGGCTGGCACGTCGAATAGTTAGCGGAGATGTACCGGAAGGATTAAAGAATAAAAGAGTTGTAACTTTAGATATTAGTTCACTGGTTGCAGGAGCAAAGTTTAGAGGTGAATTTGAGGATAGACTTAAGGCAGTTTTAAAGGAAGTAGAAAAGGCAGAAGGCTCAATAATATTGTTTATTGACGAGATGCATACATTAGTTGGTGCAGGAGCAGCTGAGGGAGCAATTGATGCCTCAAATATGCTTAAGCCTGCCCTGGCAAGGGGTGAGTTGCATTGTATTGGAGCAACAACATTAAAAGAGTATCGTAAATATATTGAAAAAGATGCAGCTCTTGAAAGAAGATTCCAGATGGTACTGGTAAAAGAACCTACTGTGGAGGATACAATTGCCATATTACGCGGATTAAAAGAGCGATATGAAGTTCATCATGGTGTAAAAATAATGGATTCGGCATTAATAGCGGCTGCAACATTATCTAATCGCTATATTACTGATCGTTTTTTGCCTGATAAGGCTATAGATTTAGTCGATGAATCAGCATCCGGATTAAGAATGGAAATAGATAGTATGCCGATAGAAATCGATGAAATAGAAAGAAAAATTATGCAACTCCAGATAGAAAAGCAGGCATTAAAGAAGGATAATGACAATGTTGCCAGGGATAAGATTAAAAATATTGATAAAGAATTGAGTAATTTGGAAGAACAGAAAAATAGCCTGACATCCAGATGGAACCATGAAAAAGAAATTATTCAAAAAATAAATAAAATCAAAAGTGACCTGGAAGGTGCAAAGACTGAAAGTGAACAAGCTGAAAGAAATGGGGATTTAAACCTTGCTGCTGAGATAAAATATGGTAGAATCCCTGAATTGGAAAAACAACTGGAAGATAATAACAAAAAAATATCTTCATTACAGAAGAGTTCAAGAATGTTGAAAGAAGAGATTACTGAAGAAGATATAGCTCAAATTGTTTCAAAATGGACTAATATTCCCGTAGGTCGATTAATGGAGGGAGAAACTGAAAAATTAATTAAGATGGAAGAGGAACTGAAAAAAAGGGTTGTTGGCCAGGATGAAGCTGTAAGCCTGGTATCAAATGCCATAAGGCGTTCCAGAGTAGGGATTTCTGATCCGAACAGACCTGTGGGTTCTTTTATTTTTATGGGTCCAACAGGAGTAGGTAAGACAGAATTAGCCAGGAGTTTGGCGGCTTTTCTGTTTAATGATGAAAATTCCCTGATTAGAATTGATATGTCTGAATATATGGAAAAACATAGTGTAGCAAGATTAATTGGTGCCCCTCCCGGTTATGTTGGATATGAAGAAGGAGGGCAACTGACAGAGGTTGTAAGACGAAGACCCTATTCAGTAATACTGTTTGATGAAATAGAAAAAGCCCATAGTGATGTTTTTAATATTTTATTGCAAATCATGGATGACGGAAGGCTAACAGATGGACAGGGGAGAATTGTTAATTTTAAAAATGCGATTCTTATTATGACCTCTAATATTGCCAGTGAATATATATATCAGATGGATTTATCAAACAAGGATGAAATGACACAGCAAATAAATCAGGTTTTGAGGAATCATTTTAAACCTGAATTTTTGAATCGTGTGGATGAAATTATTACTTTCAACCGTTTGGATAAGGATCAGATTATTAAAATTGTCGATATTCAGCTTGATATTTTAAAGAAGCGATTAGAAGAAAAAAATATTATATTAAGTGTTACTACAAAAGCAAAGGAATTACTTGCCCAAAGAGGTTTTGATCCTCAATATGGAGCCAGGCCTTTAAAACGAACCATACAAAAGCATGTCCAGGATCCATTGGCATTGCAAATGCTGGAAGGGGCAATAAAGGAAAATGATAATGTCAGGGTTGAGTGTGATGATAATAAAGAAATAGTGTTTTCGAAGATTGTATAATTGCAATAGCATAAGCAATTTGTGGTAAACAAAGAATAAAACAGTTGTGATAGTCAATTAGAAAAGAAACAAAAAATTAAGGATGGGTAGGATTTATATTATATAATATCCAATCTAATACCCATCCTTAATTAATTTAGAAAATAATTTTTTATTTATGCTAATTTTAAATTCTTACAGGTAATGAATATTTATCTGTGATAAACCGGAATCAATGTCTATGCTTACCTTGTATTCTGCATCATTATAGTTTTCTGAAATAAAATTGTTATTTTCTTCTGATGTAAATTTATCATCCAGTTCTTTCATGCTTAACCCGGTATCCAAATTAAGAGCAACTCCAACATTAGCCGGAATACCTATATCAATCTTAGATACCCCTGAGTCGATAGTAATTTCCCCATTGTATTGAGGAGTAATTAAGCTTATGTCAGATGCTCCACTTTTTATTGTTAATTTTTCTACTTTAAAATTTGAAAGATCATAATCGATGGTTGTGGCACCTGTTTCAATAAGTATTTCATAAATCATTTCTTTGTTAAGCTTCAAATCAATGTTATTATTAGGACTGCGAAATTGTTTACTGGAAGACGAGATAGAATCATGATATATATGAATATTAGCTTCATTATCTGAAAGTGAATAATCTTCAACAGGTTTAAATTCCGGATACCTGTAACTTACCTGGCATTGATATAAAAGGGGAGTAGGGAATTCAAGTTTAAAAAAGCCAATATCATAGCTCAAATGAAGGTTGGCCTTTTGAATATTAGGTGCTATTATGAGTTCTTCTTCGATTTCTTCTTCAATTACTTCAACAGACTCCTCTTCATCAATACTAATTTCAGTGTCACTTTCCTCTTTAGGGATTTCCTCAACATCTTCTTCTGTTTGGGGGACGTAATCATCCTCCTGCGTGGATTCTTTAACAACCGGTGTTAATTCAAGTTCTCTTTGAAGTGTTTGGGTCTGAGTAGTTATTTTACCTTCCAAGTGCAAATCTATACCCATATTGCCGGCAACAGCACCAATAATGATTCCTAATACTATTACCAGTGGGGCAAGCCAGGAAAGTCTTCTCCTGAATATTAAGCTGATACCCAGACTAATTAGAAGTAAAGGCCAGAGTCTTAATATATTATACCAGACAGACCAGTCCAGTATGTTAAAATTATTCAATAAGAGAATAATTCCAACTAAGATAATAGCTAACCCTTTAAGGAATTGAGTTCCACTCATTTTTAGTTCTCCTTTCTAAATTTTTTCAGAGAATTAATATTGATTATTTATAAATTAAGTTTGTACTTAACTCATAAATTATTTATTACCAGTTATTTTTGACCAGCTATTAGCTACAAGCAGGTCAATTAATCTTTGCTGGTCAGACAGGTAATCAGGATTCAGGGATAGGGCTGTTTCTGCTTCTCTTAAGGAGTTTTCATAATCCTGACTTCGATAGTAAGTAAGACCTTTTTTGTAATGTGCTAAGGCTAAAATATCTTGAGCAGAACCCATGTTTGTGGCAAGCTCATAATTATTCAAAGCCTCAGGAAGATTAGCTTCGTGATAATACATATCGCCAATTTCAATAAAAGCCTCTGCAAAAGTATTAAAAGTAAAATTATGCTCACCAAGAGGATACATTCTTTGGGCTAATATTTTTTCTATAATTGCCTTTTCATACTCTTGTTCCGAAAGCTTGATTTCTCCTAAATAGAAATGTGCTAAAGCAATTGATCTATTGTCGTTTTTAAACTGTGTTGCAGTTTGGTATGCCTGTTGTGCTTTTTCTATTTCATTTATATTTCTATAATAATTTCCTAAGTGTAGATAACAATAAGCATTAACTTGATAATCAGTAATTTTTTCCATAATATTAGGTCGCAATTGAGAGTATCCCATTTCAGTAAATCTCTCATTTGCTTCTATTAACTGGTGGTTATCAAGATAAAGCTGTCCTAATTCAGCATTCAATTGTTGGTGATTTGGTATTAAATCAATTACTTTTTCATATTGCTCAATAGCTTCATCAATTTTTCTCTGATCCTTGTATATCAGGCCTTTAACATAATAAGCATGTGCATTAGCAGTATCATTCACAGTTAAGTCTGTCAGAATCTCAAAAGCCTCGTCATGTTCTTCTTCTCTATACAAAGCGTAACTTAAATTTACCAGTGCCATCTTATTGAATGGGTCAATTTCAAGTGCTTTTTTATATTCCTCCTGAGCTGGTTTGTATAATTCGTTCTCTAAAAAAAAGTTGCCTACATTGATAAAAGTATAAGCATTTTCAATGTTACTTTTTTCTTCAATTATTGATTGTAATAGTTGTTCAAGCTGGGTGTTATCAGAGTTGCCTGCTAAAACCGGAGAAATTGGTACTAAAAAAAGAAGAAATAGAAAAAATGCAGATAAAATACTTTTTTTTAATTTTATTTTCATTATTGATATCCCCCTAAATCTCTTTAATAGGAAAAATTATATTAAATGCCAAACAAAGACTGATTATATTGTAACAATTGGTAGCAAAACTATTAAATAAAAAAAAGAATATGTTTACTTATTTTTTTTGCTTTCCAGTGTTTTTTTCTTTGCCAAATTCTCTTAATTTAACGGCGAATTCCAAAAGCTTCCGGCTTACCAGGTCATTTATGGAATTCTTTTCAAATTTACCGTTTTTTAACATTTTACCGGCTTTTCTACCCGTTAAAACTTCTATACCTTCATCAATAGTCTTAACAGAAAAAAGATGGAATTTATTTTCTTTAATTGCCTGAACAACATGTTCTCTTAACATGAGGTCTGAGATATTCGCTTCAGGAATTATTACACCTTGAGTACCTGTCAATCCTTTTGCCACACAAACATCATAAAATCCTTCAATTTTCTGGTTTACCCCACCGATAGCTTGAATTTCACCTTTTTGATTTACAGAACCGGTAACCGCTATATCCTGTCTTAGTGGAATATTTGTAATACTGGAAATAAGTGCATATGCTTCAGTCGAAGAGGCACTATCACCATCAACTCCTGCATATGACTGCTCAAAGCAAATGCTGGCACTGACAGTTAATGGTTTATCCTGAGCATATTTAGATCTTAAATAGCCACTTAAGATAAGCACACCTTTATTGTGTGTTTTTCCGCTTAAGTCGGCTTCCCTTTCAATATTTATTATTCCGGCTCTTCCCATAGAAGTTCTGGCGGTAATCCTTGTAGGTTTGCCAAACGAGTATTCTCCTAAATTATAAACAGAAAGCCCATTAACCTGGCCGATTACACAACCTTCTGTATCAATCATTAAAGTACCTTGTTCAATCATTTCCTGAATCTTGTTTTCAATTAGATTCAGTCTTTCTATTTTCTCCTCTATGGCCTGGTTAACATGTTTTTTCTCAGTAATTTTTTTATTATCTCTCCTTGCCCAGTAATCAGATTCCCTGAGCAAGTCAACAAGGCTGTTAAAATGTGTAGATATCTTGTTTTTTCTACCTGCCAATCTCACTGCATATTCAATTGCACCGGCTATTCCGCTTTTATCAAAGGGAAGTAAATTTTCTCTTTCGCATAGATGCTTTATAAAACAGGCATACTGATAAACATTTTCATCATCATTTTCGGTTACAGTATCAAAATCTGCTTTAACCTTAAAAATTTTACTGAAGTCCTCATCCCTGAAGTAGAGAAGTTGATAAATATAAGGATCTCCAATCATGATAACTTTAACATTGCACTCTATTGGTTCAGGTTTTAATGCAGAGGTGCTAAACATAGGAAATGGGTCATATGTTTCAGGTTCTATTCTCTGGTTTAATAATGTTCTTTTAAGAGAAGGCCAAACACCGGGTTCCAGTAATACATCCAGGGCATTGACGACTAAAAAACCCCCATTGGCTTTTAATAAAGAACCTGCTTTTATTTTAGTAAAATCAGTTATCCAATGACCGGTCCTGTCCATCCGTCTTTCTATAATACCAAAAAGGTTTTTATATGAAGGATGTGTTTCAATAATTATCGGTGAATTTGAGGTATCAGAATTATCAACTAAAACATTCACAGAAAAGTCGGTGAATTCATCTTTTGCCTGAGGAAATTTTAAACCGGGAATAGGGGATGGTTGTTCTTCTTTGGCGGTAAATCTATTTATATTTTCCAAAACATTTTTTTTCACTTCTTTTAAATAATCATCTATTGATTTATTGGTATACTTTTTTTGAATGTCCTTAATTACATCTTCTACTAACGGAGTAATAATCCTGTTTTCCAGTTCTGCCAATTTTTTGTTAAATTCTTTCTGCAAATCACTTATTTTTTTGGATATTTTTGTAATTTCATGTGTGAATTGCTGATGTTTTTGTTTAATTTTCTCAAACTCCTCTTTTGAAAATTTCTTTTCTGCTACCATATTTTCTAAATTTTCTAAATTAATTGGTTTTTTATCAATAACAGGCAGGATGTCAGGTTTAGTATAAGGACCTATCTGAACCTGAACAACTGTGAAGTTTTCGGATTTAACCCGGTCTTCAAAATCTTTAACCAAAGAATGTTGTTTCTTTTTAAAATTTTCTGTAATCGCTTCTTTGCTTTTTTGGTATTTATCACTTTCTAAAAGAGAAGGTATGTGCTTTTTCAATGTATTGACTAAGTTGTCCATATCTTTTTTAAACTTATTTCCATGTCCGGCTGGTAAACTAATTGCTTTGGGCATATCAGGATCTTTAAAATTATGGACATAACATTTATCATCAAAGATAATACCATTTCTTTTTCTATTCAATAACAATTTTTTAATGGTGCTGCTTCTTCCGGTACCTGGTTTCCCGGTAATAAAAAGATTATAACCAAGAAATTCCATATCAAGGCCTAATTCCAAAGCTTTTAGCGCTCTTTCCTGACCAAGTATTTTTTCACATGGTTTTAAGTCATTAGTAGAGGAAAAATCAAATTTATCTAAATCAAAATTCCATCTAAGTTTTTCAATAGGAACTTCACGATAAACAACATTGTTAGATTTCATTTTTTCTCCTTAAATATAATTTATCTCTATTATTTTTATTTTTCTTCTATTTGGTTGGTTATAGTATATGATATATGACTTAAAAATATTTTCTTTATTATAACAGTATATTATCCTTTTGTTAAGAAATGAAATCATTTTATATTATTTGTTTTATCTGGCTAATTTTCTTGCAAAAGAATGTGTATAGGGCTAATATGAATAAAGTCATTATCCTTTAAACTGAATGTTTTAAATATTTATCTAAATTGGATTTATTATTTTATTTTAAAACATTTTAATGTTTTATAACAGGAAAAAATAAAAGTCTGATAATTAATAAATAGAATAAAAA